>NZ_CANSHK010000016.1:0-60658 GCF_947646745.1 uncultured Methylovirgula sp.
CGACGTGGTTCAATTGCGCTGTCGTCGTCTCGCGCAATTGGGTGATCAGCTCGCCGAAAAGCTCGAACGCCTCGGACTTATATTCGTTGAGCGGGTCGCGCTGCGCCATGCCGCGCCAGCCGATGACCTGACGCAAGTGATCGAGCGTGACGAGATGGTCGCGCCAGAGATGATCGAGCGATTGCAGCAGAATCTGCTTCTCGACATAGCGCATGAGGCCGGCGCCGTTCTTTTCAACGCGTGCGGCATAGGCTTCGTCGGCGGCCTGCTCCAGGCGCTCGCGCAGAATCTCGTCGGTGATGCCCTCTTCCTTCGCCCAATCGGCCAGCGGCGGCGTGATGTTGAGTTCACGCTCGACGCTCTTTGCCATTTCCTCGATGTCCCAGGTCTCGGGATAGGCATCCGGCGGCGCGAATTTGGCGACGATGTCCTCGACGACGCCGTGGCGCATGTCGGCGATCATGTCTTCGAGCGTCTCCTGCCCCATCATTTCGCGGCGCTGCTCGAAGACCACCTTGCGCTGGTCGTTCATGACGTTGTCGTATTTCAGGATGTTCTTGCGGATGTCGAAATTGCGGCCTTCGACCTTCTGCTGCGCCTTTTCCAGCGCCTTGTTGATCCAAGGATGGACGATCGCCTCGTCTTCCTTGAGGCCGAGCCGCACCAGCATCGAATCCATCCGGTCGGAGCCGAAGATGCGCATCAGATCGTCGGTCAGCGCCAGGAAGAATTTCGACCGGCCCGGATCGCCTTGGCGGCCGGAGCGGCCGCGGAGCTGGTTGTCGATGCGGCGGCTCTCGTGCCGCTCGGTGCCGATGATGTAGAGGCCGCCGGCTTCGAGCGCCTTTTCCTTGAAGCTCGCGACTTCGGCGCGGATCTCGGCTTCCTTGGCTTCGCGCTCCGGCCCTTCCGGCAGGCCGGCGCATTCCTGCGCGACGCGCATCTCGACATTGCCGCCGAGCTGAATGTCGGTGCCGCGGCCGGCCATGTTGGTCGCAACGGTGATCGCGCCGGGCACGCCGGCCTCGGCGACGATATAAGCTTCCTGCTCGTGGAAGCGGGCGTTCAGCACCGCGAAAAGCTTCGACGGCTTACCGGCGCGGGCCGCGGCATAAAGCGGCTGCAGAGCGCCCGGCGCGGTGAAGTCGATCTGCTTATAGCCCTTCTTCTTCAGATAGTCGGCGAGCTGCTCCGACTTTTCAATCGATGTCGTGCCGACGAGCATCGGCTGCATTTTCTGACTGGCGGCGTCGATCTCGGCGACGATGGCGCGCAGCTTCTCATCGGCCGAGCGATAGACTTCGTCGTCCTCGTCGAAACGGCGCACCGCTTTGTTGGTCGGAATTTCGACGACGTCGAGATTGTAGATTTCGGCGAATTCGTCGGCCTCGGTCGCCGCGGTGCCGGTCATGCCGGCGAGCTTCTTATAAAGCCGGAAATAATTCTGGAACGTGATCGAAGCGAGCGTCGCATTCTCCGGCTGGACCTGCACCCGCTCTTTGGCCTCGAGCGCCTGATGCAGACCTTCCGAATAGCGCCGGCCCGGCATCATGCGGCCGGTGAACTCGTCGATGATCACCACTTCGCCGTTGCGGACGATATAGTCCTTGTCGCGCTGAAAGAGCTTGTGCGCGCGCAGAGCCTGGTTGACGTGGTGGACGATCGTCACATTGCCGGCATCATAGAGCGAACCGTCCTCCTCGCTCAGCGCGCCGCTCTCGTGCAGCAACTGCTCCATATGCTCGTTGCCCGCCTCGGTGAGGCTGACGGTGCGCTGCTTCTCGTCGAGGTCGTAATCTTCCGCGGTCAGGCGCGGCAGCAGCTTGTCGATCGAATTATAGAGATCCGACTTGTCGTCAGAAGGGCCGGAAATGATGAGCGGCGTGCGCGCCTCGTCGACCAGAATGGAATCGACCTCGTCGACGATCGCGAAGGCATGGCCGCGCTGAACCATTTGGTTCAGCTCATATTTCATATTGTCGCGCAGATAGTCGAAGCCGAATTCGTTGTTGGTGCCGTAGGTGATGTCGGCGGCATAGGATTCGCGGCGCTCGTTATCGTCCTTGCCGTGGACGATCGTGCCGACGGTGAGGCCGAGGAATTTATAGACGCGGCCCATCCACTCCGCGTCGCGGGTGGCGAGGTAATCATTGACGGTGACGACATGGACGCCGGTGCCCGGCAGCGCATTGAGATAGGCGGCAAGCGTCGCGACAAGGGTTTTGCCTTCGCCGGTGCGCATTTCAGCGATCGAGCCTTCGTGCAGAACCATGCCGCCGATGAGCTGGACGTCGAAATGGCGCTGGCCGAGCACGCGGCGCGCCGCCTCGCGAACGGTGGCGAAGGCCGGAACCAGCAGGTCGTCGAGTTTTTTGCCGGCGGCGAGTTCGGCGCGGAATTTTTCCGTCTGCGCCTGCAATTCCTGATCGGTTAGCTTTTGAATCTCCGGCTCAAGCGCATTGATCGCAGCGACCTTGGGTCGATAGGCCTTCAATCGCCGGTCGTTCGCCGAGCCGAAGATTTTCTTAGCAACCGAGCTGAACATCAAAGACCCTTTCGCGGTCCACCCGTCTTTTCCAGACCGCTGAAAGCGGATGCAGGGCGCCACCGCGGCGCAGTCTCGTGCAACCGAGCCGACGCCGGCCTGCGGGCCTCATCTGCGTCTGTCTCAACGCGGTGAAATCGAACACGCGGCGCAGCTTGACCCCGAATGCAGTGCAGCAACCCGCCCTGCCGGGAGTGCCCGAGAGATAAGAGGGGGGTCCCGGCTTGTCAATCGAACCGCCCTCTGCGGGCGGCTTTTCGCGGTTCAGGTTTCGCGCTTTTTTTATGTTTCGCTCTTGGCGGACAGGCGCGACCCATTTAAGCCGGAATTGCCCCGCTCTATCCCCGCCCCGGGCCTTGACCATCGCATATCGAGGAGTTCCGCATGATTTCCGCCAAACGATTGCACGCGGGCGCCCTCGGCGTCGGCCTGATCCTGGCGACCTTTGCCCCGATGGCACCGGCCGCCGCCGCGGTGCTGGCGACAGTCAATGGTGTCAACATCACCGACGATGATCTGCGGATCGCCGCCCAAGACCTCGGCGACAGCATTCCGCGCCAGCTCGATGCCAAGGGCCGGCAGCAATATCTCCTCGATTATCTCATCGACGGGACGCTGGTGGCGCAGAAGGCGCTGCAGGACAAGCTCGACCAAGGACCGGACTTCGCCAAGGAACTCGCCTATTACCGCTCGAAGGTCCTGATGGAGGCTTTGCTGACCAAAGTCGCGCGTGAGGCAGTCACGCCCGAAAACCTGCAAAAGACCTATGAGGAAGCGGCCAAGGCGCAGAAGCCGGAAGAGGAAATCCATGCCCGCCATATTCTCGTCGCGACCGAAGCCGAGGCCGAGGCGGTCGAGAAACGGCTGAAGGCGGGCGAGGATTTCGCCAAGGTCGCCAAGGAATTGTCGAAGGACACCGGCTCCGATGGCGGCGACCTCGGCTGGTTCACCAAAGAGAAGGTCGTGCCGGAATTCGCCAACGCGGCTTTCAAACTCAAGGTCGGCGACATTTCGGCGCCGGTGAAGAGCGAATTCGGCTGGCACATCATCCAGGTGCTCGCCGTCCGCCAGACCCAGTTCCCGCCTTTCGACCAGGTGAAGAACCAGGTGACGGCTTATGTGATCCAGAAGGCGCAGACGGAACTCGTCGAAAGCTTGCGCAAGGACGCCAAGATCGTGCGCACCGAGCCGGCCCCCGTCCCGCCCGCCTCCGTGCCAGCCCCGGCGCCGAACAAGAAATAGACGGCGCGACCGGCGGGGAAATTCATCGACCTGTTACAGAGGATCGGCTATGGACGGGCACGTCCAACGCCGGTCCGCGTATGTCCGATCCAGCCAAAATCTCGCCGCTCGCCCCGAAGACCTTCCCCGACGTTCCGCCGGTCGACGGCGTGCGCTTCGCAACCGGCGCCGTCGGCATCCGTTACAAGGGCCGCACCGATGTGATGCTGGCGCTCTTCGACAAGGGCACGCAAGTCGCGGGCGTCTTCACCAAATCGAAATGCGCCTCCGCCCCGGTCGATTGGTGCCGGGCGCGGCTCGGCCGCGGCAAGGCGCGGGCCCTCGTCGTCAATTCCGGCAACGCCAATGCCTTCACCGGCAAGACCGGCGCCGAGGCCGTCAAGCGCACCGCCGATCTCGCCGCGGCGGCCATAGGCATACGGCCGGCCGACATTTTCATCGCTTCAACCGGCGTCATCGGCGAACCGCTCGATGCGGCGAAATTCGACGGCGTCTTCGAGACGCTCGCCGGCGAGGCTTCGCCTACGGGCCTCCTCGGCGCCGCCAAAGCGATCATGACGACGGATACATTTCCGAAGGTCGCGATGGTCAAAGCGCAGATCGACGGGATCGAGGTGACGATCGCCGGCATGGCGAAAGGCGCCGGCATGATCGCGCCGGACATGGCGACCATGCTCTCCTTCATCTTCACCGACGCGCCGATCGCTGCGCCGGTGTTACAGAAGCTGCTCGACAAGGGCGTCGAGCCGTCGTTCAACGCCATTACCGTCGACGGCGACACATCGACTTCGGACACGCTGCTTCTCTTTGCCACCGGCGCTGCGGCCGAGCGGGGCGCGCCGCAAATCGACGCCTATGACCGGCGCCTCAAAGATTTCCGCCACGCTCTCGATGCCCTGTTGCGCGATCTCGCCTTCCAGGTCGTGCGCGACGGCGAAGGCGCGCGCAAATTCGTCTCGATCACGGTCGAAGGCGCGACGAGCCGTAAATCGGCGAAGACCATCGCCAAGGCGATCGCCAATTCGCCGCTGGTGAAGACGGCTGTCGCCGGCGAGGATGCCAATTGGGGCCGCGTGGTCATGGCGGTCGGCAAGGCGGGCGAGCCGGCCGAGCGCGATCGGCTGGCGATCTGGTTCGGCGACATCCGCGTCGCTCACAAGGGTCTGCGCGACCCCGCCTACGATGAGAAGAAAGTCGCGGCGCTGATGCGCCTGCCGGAGATCGCCATCCGCGTCGATCTCGGCCTCGGCAAGGGTGCGGCGACGGTCTATACCTGCGATTTGACGAAGGAATACGTCGCCATCAACGGCGACTACCGGTCGTAATTACGCCGCAGCGCTCTCGCTCGCATCGCCGCCATAATAGGCGATATAGCGCTGTTCGATTTCGGCGATGGGCATGACCGTGAACACGTCGATCGTGCCGAATTGCGGATCGATCACCGCGCCTTCGCCGAATTTCGCGCCGACCCGCAGATAAGCCTTGATGAGCGGCGGCAGTGCAGCCAAGCCTTTGCGCTTGTCGATGCTGCCCTTGTCGAGCGCATCCATCGCCACGCCGCGGCCTTGGCGCGGCCGCACCTGCCATTCGGCCTCGGCCGAGGCATGATGATGCAGAAAGCTCAAGGGCAGCGCCAAAGCGAGCGGATTGGTGCCCGGCAGGCTGGCGCAGCCGAACAGCACGTCGATGTGGTAGTGCTGGGCATAGGTCCAGAGCCCGCGCCAGAGCAGCTCGATCACCCGCTTCGAGCGATATTTGGCGTGGACGCAGGAGCGGCCAAGCTCGAGAAATCTTTTGCCGGCATGGCGCGCAAGCAGCGGCGCGATATCGAATTCGCTTTCGCTGTAGAAGCCGCCGTGGTCCGCCGCGACCTCGCCGCGGAGCAGCCGGTAGGTCCCGACGATCTTCGGCTTGACCCGGCCGAAGGCATTGCGCGCGGCGAGATCGACAATCAGCAGATGATCGCAGAATTTGTCGAAGGGGCAGATATCGCGCCGCACCAGCGCCGAATGGCCAGAGGCGGTGGCGCCGCCTTCCTCATAGAAGACTTTATAGCGCAGCCGCTGCGCCTTGCGGATTTCCTTGCCGCGGGCAATGCGGATCTCGAAATCGCCGAAGCGGCCGAGCACGCGCGGCAGGTCGCCGCGGGCCGCGCGCTTGGCGCGCAGCAGGCGCCGGCCGGGAGAAAACGGGATCACGGCGCCAAAGGGCTCTATCGGCCACATGTTTTTTCGAATCGTCTGCTCAGATAAGGTTTGCTGAGGCTAATGAGCCCGAACGAAACTTTGATGACGCGAGCCGGCCGCACCATGGCCCTGTCCTACCCGATTTCGCGCCTGATTTCACGCGGCTTTTTATGGAGCGGCGTGGGCCTGCGGGCAGCGGCGCTGTTTTTGACGATTATTCTTTCGTTCTTGATTTTCGCGCCGATTCAAGCGGCGCTGTTGCAATGGGCGCCGCGTCACGGCCAAGCGCTGCCGCGGCTTTTCTACAGGATCGTCCTCGCTTTGGTGAAAGTGCGCGTGACGGTCGGCGGCCGGCCCTCCGGCGAGATCGCCGCCTTGGTCATCACCAACCACGTCTCCTGGACCGATATTCCAGCCCTTGGCGCGCTGTTTCCGGCCTCGTTCGTCGCCAAGAGCGAGGTCGGCCGCTGGCCGATCATCCGCACGTTCGCGCGCCTGGTGAATACGATCTTTGTCGATCGCGGCGACCGCAAGACGATTCCGACGACAAACGCCGCCATGCTGACCCATATCGCGGCGGGTGGCCATGTCGTGCTCTTTCCCGAAGCGACGACCCATGCCGACGGGCCGCAACCTTTCCATTCCGCCCATTTTGCGATCGTTGAAGACTTGCAAAAAACTGGCGGAACCCATGCCATCCAGCCGATCGCCATTCGCTATACGGCCGCGCATGCGCCGTGGATCGGCGATGATGCGCTACTACCGCATGTCGTCACGCTGATGAAAAACGCGCCGGTGACCTGCGAATTGATCTTCTGCGAGCCCTTGCCGCTCGACCAGCCACAGCCGCGCCGCGCAGTCGCACAGGTATGTTTTGAACGGATCGCTGCGGCCTATCGCGATCAAGCCTCGACCAGTCCGCGCTTCTTGAGCAGTGACTCGGGCGACGCGGACCGGCCGCGGAACGCGCGATAGGCGGCATCAGGATCGGCGCGATTGCCGGCGGCATAAACGTGCTGTTTCAGCCGCGCGGCGACATCGGGCGCAAAGACATCGCCCGTTTCGGCAAAGGCTGCAAAACCGTCGGCATCGAGCACCTCCGACCACAGATACGAGTAATAGCCGGCCGAATAGCCGTCGCCGGCAAAGACATGGGTGAAATGCGGCAACCGGTGGCGCATCGCGATCGCCTCGGGCATGCCGATTTCGGCGAGCTTCGCCCGCTCGAAAGCCACAATATCGAGATCGTCGCCCGCCTCGGTGCTGTGCAAGGCGAGATCGACGAGCGCCGAGGCGGTATATTCGACAGTGAGAAAACCCTGATTGAATTGCCGCGCGGCGATGATTTTTTCGATCAAAGCCTCAGGCATCGGCTCACCCGTCTGGTAATGGCGCGCAAAACGGCGCAGCACGTCGCTCTGCTCGAACCAATGTTCGTAGAGCTGCGACGGGAACTCGACGAAATCCGATGCGACATTCGTCCCCGCAAGCGACGGGAAGGTAACATCCGACAAAAGCCCATGCAGCGCGTGACCGAATTCGTGGAAGAGCGTGCGCGCATCGTCGAAGCTCAAGAGACAGGCTTCGCCCGGCGGCGGCTTCACGAAATTCAACACATTGACGATGATCGGCAGAACCTCGCCATCGAGCTTCTGCTGGTCGCGATAGGCACCCATCCAGGCGCCGCCGTGCTTCGAGGAGCGGGCGAAATAATCGCCAATGAACAGGCCGATCGCCCCGCCCGCCTCATTGCGCACGGTCCAGGCGCGCGCATCCGGATGATAGAGCGCAATGTCGCTGCGTGCCTCGAAGGTGAGGCCGAAAAGTTTTTGCGCCGTGTAGAAGACGGCGTCGATCATCGCATCGAGCGGCAGATAGGGCTTAAACGCCGCTTCATCGAGATCGAACTCCGCCTTGCGCCGCTTCTCGGCATAATAGCGCCAGTCCCAGGGCTGTAGCGTGAAATTACCGCCCTCGGCGGCAACCAGAGCCTGCAAAGCCGCCTCCTCGCGCAGCGCCCTGGCGCGACCGCGCGTCCATACTTCATCGAGGAGATGCCGCGCCGCCGCCGGGGTTTTCGCCATCATGTCGGCCAGGCGATATTCGGCGAAATTTTCAAAGCCGAGAAGCCGGGCTTTCTCCTGACGCAGCGTCACCATTTCTGCGGCGATGGCGCGATTGTCATTCGTGCCTTCGTTTTCGCCGCGCGCCACCCAGGCGCGAAAAATCTTCTCGCGCAGATCGCGCCGCGGCGACATTTGCAAAAATGGTTCGATCGACGAACGCGCCAGCGTGATCGCATATTTGCCCTCGTGGCCTCGCTCTTTCGCCGTGGCCGCCGCCGCGGCGCGCTGCCAATCCGGCAGGCCCGCAAGGTCATCCTCATCGAGAATCAAAGCAAAGGCGTTCTCGGCGGCGAGTACGTTCTGCGAGAATTGCGTGCCAAGCGCGGCAAGCCTTTCGCCGATCGCGGCGAGCCGCGCCCTGACCTTCGCCAGCTGACCGGCCCCGGCGCGGCGAAAGCCAATATAATGACGCTCGAGCGCGCGCTTCTCCTCATCGCCAAGACCGAGCCGTTCGCGCTGATGCCAGAGCGCGTTGATGCGGGCAAAGAGGGCGTCGTTGAGATGGATTTCGGCCTCGTGCGCGGCGAAAAGCGGCGCAACGTCGCGCTCGATCGCCTCGATCGCATCGCTCGTGTCGGCGCCGGCGAGGTTGAAGAACAGCGCCGACAGGCGGGTGAGCAAACGGCCCGAGCGTTCGAGAGCAACGATCGTGTTCTCGAAGGTCGGCGGCGCCGGATTTTCGGCGATATCGGCAATCTCGGTTTTATGCGCAGCGAAAGCCGCAGCAAAAGCGGGCGGAAAATCCGCCGGCTCGATCGCAGAAAAAGGCGGCGCGGCGAACGGCCCGGTCCAGTTTTCGAGCAGGGGATTTGGCGTATCGCGCGTCATCGGCGTCCTCCATCCCCCGCAATATGGGTGAAGGGGCGGCGCGGCGCTACCTTTGCGTCAGAATCGTCCGACAGGCGGCCGGCAGATCGGCCAGCGTCAGGGCGGGGCGCGGCCGCGCCGGGCCGAGCTGCGGGCGCGGGTGCAGCACGGCATCGGAGAACCAATAGGCGAGCGAGGCTTGATCGCAGCCGTCGCCGGGCGCGACTGGGTCTTGCGCCTCGCAGGAGGGTTCACCCGGCGGACAGACGAGCCGGACATGGAAGTGATAATCGTGCCCGAAGAACGGGCGCACCTTATGCAGCCAGGCGCGATCCGGACCGGCCGTGCGGCAGAGCGCCTTCTTGATCGCGGCATTGACGAAAATCCGCTGAACCTCCGGATCTTCCGCCGCCGCCTTGATGACGGCGGCATGATCCGGCGTCCAATAGCGCGGGTCGACATCGAGCCGGTCGGCCCGCACGACATTGGTCGACATCATGTCCTCGCGCTGCTCGCGCGAGAGCAAATGAGGCGGCATCGGCTTCAACCAAATATCGACATCGAGGCCGATCTGGTGCGACGCATGGCCGGTCAGCATCGGACCGCCGCGCGGCTGCGACATGTCGCCGACGAGAATGCCCGGCCAGGAACTGACGCGCGGCACCTTGCGGGCGAAGCGCTCAAGGAAGGCGACGAGCTGCGGCGTGCCCCAATTGCGGTTGCGCGAGAGACGCATGACCTGCCAGTCGGGGCCGTCGACGGGCAGAGCGATGCCGCCGGCGAGGCAGCCGCGCGAATAGAAGCCGATGCTGCGCGCCGCCGCCTCGGTCGGGCTCAGCACACGGCCAAAAAGCTGCTTGGCCGGCGTCGAAGCCTTGGGATGTTCGATCGGCGGCAGCTTTTTTGGATAAAGCGTTCCCAAATCCTGGGCGCTGGCGGCCCAGGTCATCGCCGCAAGACCGAAAAGTCCAAAAGCCAAAGCTGATAATTTGCGCATCTGCAGCGACCCTCTGCGCCAATCCTCAGTGCGGTCCGGCGGCGCCATCGCAAGTCTGCTTAAGCATAATGCTTTACCCTTACCGCAACCCTTACCGCATGGGGACGCGCGCTTCCATTTCCCGATCCCGGATTTCACATAAACCTTACTTGAACGGGGCGGTTTACGCGGCGCGCCCGGTATGAGACGAATAGCCTGTCTGCGGCGCGTCTCGGCCGCATCGAGGTGCGTGATGCGTAAGTTCGCTGCTGGTATCGTGTTGCTGAGCGGCCTCCTTTCGGTTTCGCCGGCGGCGGCAAAAGTGTCGATCGACATCGACCTGAGTGCGCAGACGATGCATGTCGTCTCCTCGACGGGCACATATGATTGGCCGATTTCTTCGGCCCGTGACGGTTACGTGACGCCGGACGGCACGTTCGCGCCGCAAAGCCTGCAGTCGATCCATTATTCGAAGAAATATTATCATTCGCCGATGCCGCATTCGATCTTCTTCGCCGGCGGCTATGCCATCCACGGGACCTATGAGACGCGCTGGCTCGGCCGTCCCGCCTCGCATGGCTGCGTGCGGATCTCCCCGGAAAACGCCGCGCTTTTGTTCGAAATGGTGAAGCAAGAAGGCGGCATCATCCATATCACCGGCCGGCCGCCGGCGACGCATTATGCCGTGCGCCATCGCCGCCATCCCTATTATGCCACGGCGCCGCGCGGCTGGGGCCCGCAGCCCATGGGGTATGGCTACAGTCCCTGGGGCTATGCGCCGCAAGGTCCGCAATGGGGCTATCCGGCCTATGGCGGTGACGCTGACCAATAGGTCGCTTGAGACTTGCCGGACCTGAAAGCGGGAAAGAGCCCGAAAACGATCTGGCCCGCCAGCCCGGCAGCGCCCGCAACAGTCGCATAAGCGCGCAGATATTCGGCCAGCGATCGGTTGAAGGCGAGCCGGGCCAGCGCCCATTCGGCCATCATCAAGAGGGCAAACGCGATCGCGCCCATGGCGAGCCCGGCGCCGCGCCCGCGGACGCCGAACGTCCGGATCGATATCCCGCAGGCGAGCCAGGACACGAGCAAGATCAACGGCAATTCAAGAAGAACCGCACGCAGCTCACCCCATCGCGGCGCGATCCAGAGCACGCGAATAGTCCCGAACACGAACCCGGCCGCGAAGACGAGCGCGACATAAAGGATCGCCGCGCCGCCGATGTTCAGACGTCGCACGTGACGAGATCGGTGTGGGCGAAGCCGAGGGTATAGTCGAGCACCGAAATGACGCTCGGCGTCACCCGGAAAATCGCAACGTCGGCCGGCGACGGCAAGGGGAGGGTCACGCCGTCCTGTGCCGGATAGCGCGCGAAGAGCAAGCCGAGCGCCTTCGCGCCCTCGGCCTCATCGACAACGCGATGGGCATGCGCCGCCATCGACAATCCCTTGATCTGCATGACCTGGTCGATGTCGTCATCGATGGCCAGGGACACGCGATCGTCGCGAGCGAGATTGGCGGCTTTCTGACTGTCCTTGCCGCAGAGGAAATATAGCGTGAGCCCCGCGTTGGCATAGCCGACCGTCGTCGTCTGCGGCCAGCCATCGGGCCTGATTGTAGCGATCCTCATCGTCCGATGCTTGTCGAGCAGCGCGACGATCTTTTGCTTTACCGCTTCGTCCATCGGATGCCTCCAGCGCGATGACGCTGAAAGCTAGCCGCGGCACATCTCAACGCCTTGATTTTTCTCAACGCATTGACGGCGCCTGACCGCCGTCAAGATTGGCCTAGGTCAAGAGGTCGATGAGCGCCGGAATCAGCGGCGCATCGGCCGGCGGCATCGGATAATCGCGCAGGTTTTGCGGCCGCACCCATTTGAGGGCCTGGTTCTCGCGCGACGTAACCTGGCCGCGCCAGCGCCGGCAGATATAGAGCGGCATCAGCAAGTGAAAGGCGGGGTAGGCGTAGCTCGCAAAGCTCAGCGGCGCGAGGCAGGCTTCCTCGACCGTGATGCCGAGCTCCTCTTGGAGTTCGCGGATCAGCGCGGGTTCCGGCCGCTCGCCGTCATGCAATTTTCCGCCGGGAAATTCCCAAAGGCCGGCCAGCTCTTTGCCCTCCGGGCGCTGCGCGATCAGGACGCGATTGTCGGGGTCGATCAGCGCCGCGGCAACGACGAGAAGAAGTTTCATGACACGGCCTGTCCGGCGCTGAGCTTTGCGACGGCATCCGGCAAGTCCGCCATTTTGGTCAAAACGACCGCCGCACCGGCGGCATGCAGCGCCTTGCTCAAGTCTGCATCGGCGTGACTTGCGCCGGCAAAGCCGATGACGCCCATGCCGGCGCGCCGTGCGGCGGTGACGCCGGCAGGCGAATCCTCGATGACGATTGTCTCGCCGGGCGCTGCCCGCATCGATCGTGCGGCAAGGAGAAACAGATCCGGGGCCGGCTTGCCGTGCGCCACCTGTTCGGCGCTGAAGACATGCGTGCCGAAGAGGGGCGCGAGGCCGGTGACCTCAAGCGACAAAGCGATACGCTCCGGCGACGAAGAAGAGGCGACGCAGATCGGCCATGGCAGATGCGCGATGGCCTCTTTCACACCTTCGACCGCGCGCAGCTCGTGGCGCAATCGATCGAACAACAAAGCCTTCATCCGTACGCCCGTGTCCGCAGGGATGGGACGGCCGATATCTGCTTCGATCTCGGCGAGTACTTCCGGGGTGCGGCGGCCCATGAAGCGGCCGCGGCTTTCAGAGAGCGACATCGGCCGGCCAAGGCCGGCCAGCATTTGGGCGAGAACATCGAAGGCAATGATTTCGGAATCGACGAGCACGCCGTCACAATCGAAGATCAGCAAGCTCAAACCGAAGTCTCCGCCAGGATCGCGCCGATCTGCGCTTTCGTCTTCGCCGCGTAATCGGCCGTCATCGCCCGGCGCGGCAAGGTCACATCGATATTGCCGACGATCTCGGCCGGGCGTCGGCCGAGCAGGAGGATGTGATCGGCGAGCCGGATCGCTTCGTCGATATCGTGCGTAACAAGCAGGGTCGTGACCAGCCTGCGCTCGACCAGCATTGCAACCTCGCTTGCGAGCCGCCGGGCGAGGGCCTCATCGAGCGAGACGAACGGTTCATCGAGCACCAGCAGATTGGGCGCGATCGCCAGCGCCCGCGCCAGCGCGACGCGGCGCGCCTGGCCGAGCGACAGTTCGCCGGGAAAATTGTGCAGATGATCGCCGATGCCGAGATCGTCGGCGAGTTTCGTCAAATCCTCTACCGCCGCCAACGGTGCGGCGAGTTTCAGATTGTCGAGCACCGAACGCCAAGGCAGCAATCGCGGCTCTTGGAAGACGACGCCGATTTTCGTCTCCGGCGGCAGCCTCACCCAGCCTTCGAAGTCGCGATCAAGACCGATGATGATGCGCAAGAGCGTCGTCTTGCCGTAACCCGACGGGCCGACCAGCGCATGGATCTTGCCGGCTTCCAAAGTCAGCGAGAAATCGCGCAGCACTTCGCGCTGGCCGCCATTGGCGGCGTGAAAAGCCTTGCGCCTGACGAAGACTTCAAGCTGCTTTGGGTCGCCAACGGGAGACATGTCGCTCGAAAGGTTGCACGAGGAAGGTTTCGATCGCCAGCATGATGCCGACGAAGGGCAGCGCATAGGCAAGCAGCAGCGCCACGTCGAAGAGCTGGAAGGCGCTGCCGATCTCGAAGCCGACGCCGTTGGAACGGCCCATCAGTTCGACGACGAGCACGATTTTCCAGACGAGCGAGAGACCGGCCCGCGTCGCCGCCGCGATATAGGGCGCAAGCTGCGGCAGCATCACATGTTTGACGCGCGTCTGCCAGGGCATAGCGAAGACCGTTGCCATTTCCTCGAGGCCCGGATCGAGCGCGCGGGCGCCTTCGCGGATGGTCACGACCGTATTGGGGAATTTGTTCAGCGCCACCGCCAGCACCGCGGCGACATCGGTCAGGCCGAGCCAGACATAGGCAAGCACGATGATGACGAGCGCCGGCAGATTGAGGAGGATGACAAGCCAGGGGTCGCCGAGCCGGTTGAAGGTCGCGCTACGGCCCATCCAAATGCCGAAGATCGTCCCAAGCAGCATCGCCAAGGTGAACGCGACGGCGACCCTGGCCAAGGTCGTGGCGAGATTGAAATAGAGGGCATGCGAATGCGCCTCGCGGCCGATGACGGCGAGCACCGCCAGCGGCGGCGGCAAAAGCCGGCTTGCGGCGACCATCGAGGCCGCCTGCCAAAGCGCGATCAACAACAGAAGCGACAGCAGCCTCAGCAGCACGTCATTGACCCGCCGCGTCTTTGTAGAACGTCCCGCTGTCGAGCTCCGAGGCGGGGCCGACGAGCTTGGCGCCGCCGATCTTGGCAAGCACCAGATAGAGCGTGCGCGCATCCGCCTCTTCGGCGGCGATCGGCCGCCGTGCCGTGCCGGCGAGATAGCGCTTGCGGTAGATTTCGAGCGCCGCCGGATCGGTGACGCCGATCTTCTCGCCGATCTTTTTCCAATCCTGCGGCGAATGCGCCAGAATGTCTTGCGCCTCGGCCGTCATCGCAAAGAAGCGCCGCAACAGATCGGCATGACTTGCGGCATAAGCCTCGTCGAAAACATAGCCGACCATGGCGACGCGGCCCGTCGCGCCGAGCGCCCTTTCGACATCTTCGATGCCGATCAGCCGCGTAAATCCCTTGGTTTCGAGCGCCGCGCAGAAATTCCAGAAGTTCAGCGTCGCGTCATCCTTGCCTTCGAGGCTTTGCTGCGCCAGCAGCGGCGGCGCGCCATAGAGGATGGTCGCGTCGGAATCGAGATCGAGGCCGGAATTTTTGGCGTAGGCCTGCAGCAGCAGCCAGCTCTTGTCGAGCGGGCCGCCGGCAACGCCGAGCTTCTTGCCCTTGAGATCGGCAAGCGTCTTGATCGGGGAGCCGGGCGGCACCATCACCGCCCCGAGCGTGCTCGAATAGGGATAGAATTTGAGCTTGCCGCCGAGGCTGCGTTCGCGCGACACCCAAAGCCAGTCGGACAGGATCACGTCGGCCGAACCGCCCATGATCGCGACCTTGCCGGCTTCGGTCGTCGCAAGCTCGGTGACATCGAGATTGATGCCGGCCTTCTTGTCGAGCCCGTGATCTTGGATGACACCGAGTTCCCAGGAAAAAGTCCCGGTCTTTTGCGCCGCGATGCGCAGCGTGTCGGCGGCTTCAGCACGGCCGGCGCAGGCGAGCAGCAATACGAGGCAAAAGGCCGCAATTTTGCGGCCCGAATTTTGAGGCGTGGCGGCCTTGACTAAGGAAACGTCGCTCATCCTGCGGTCACTCATCGTTCACAATTGCGTTGCGGATTGTCATCTCGCTGCAGATCAGGCTACACATGGGCTGGAAGCGCTCTAAATTGACGCGCGCTGGCGAGTGGCGCCTGGAGAAGGGGAAGGAAGCGATGAAGCAAATGCGTATCGTCTTTGCTGCGGCGGGGGTTCTGGCCATGGCCGGATTGGCGCATCCAGCCTATGCCGCGGGCGACGCGGCGGCCGGTGAGCAGATTTTCGAACATACCTGCCATCTCTGCCACCAGATCGGCCCCGGTGCGAAGAATTTCGTCGGTCCCGAACTGAACGGCCTGAACGGCCGCAAGGCCGGCACGGCCGCCGGCTATGATTATTCCGACGCGATGAAGAAGTCGGGCATCACCTGGAACGAAGACACGTTCAAGAAGTACATCACCAATCCGCAGGCCGATATTCCGGGCGTCAAGATGATCTTCGCCGGCTTGGACAAGCACAGCCAGCGCGACAATATCTGGGCCTATCTTTCGCAGTTCAAGGCGGACGGCTCGAAATAGAGCCGCGCCACGCTGCATGAGCCGATTAACGCTCCGGTTCGCGCCGGAGCGTTTTTGTTTCACGGCCACGCTCATTCGGCGGCTCCGCCGCGGCGGATCAACATGCCGCGCGCTGGATCATAAGCCAGAATCGCCGCCGCCAGGAAAACGACGAGGCAACCCGAGACGACCGCAAGCGACAGCCAATCGACCTGCAGATAAAGCGCAAAGCGGATGAGTTCGACCGCATAAGTGAAC
The DNA here is from genome assembly GCF_947646745.1 of uncultured Methylovirgula sp. Lineage (NCBI taxonomy): Bacteria > Pseudomonadati > Pseudomonadota > Alphaproteobacteria > Hyphomicrobiales > Beijerinckiaceae > Methylovirgula > uncultured Methylovirgula sp. The sequence continues at coordinate 15,969 of NZ_CANSHK010000016.1, forward strand.
GGATTGAGCTGACAGACCGTGGCGAGCCAGGGCGCGCCTTCCTGCACCTTCCAGATTGGATAGAGCGCGCTCGAGGCGAAGAACATCGGGAAGATGACGAAGTTCATCACCCCGGCGAAATTTTCCAATTGCCGGACCATCGACGACAGCGCCATGCCGAGCGCCCCGAGCATCAGGCCGGCGAGCATCAATGCCGGCAATACGGCGACGTAGCCCCAAAGCGAATCCGGTTCGATGCCCCAGAAATAAGCGACAAGCAGATAGGCATAGACCTGCAGGATCGACACCGCCGCGCCGGCCAGCAGTTTCGATGTCAAGAGATACCAGCGCGGCAGCGGGCTGACGAGCAGGGTCCGCATATTGCCCGTCTCGCGGTCATAGACCATCGACAGCGACGATTGCATGCCGTTGAAGAGCTGGATCATCGCGATCAGCCCGGGCGTGATGTAGACGGGGTAGAGAATGTAGGTCTGATACGGCGGGATGATCGACACGCCGAGCACCGAGCGAAAACCGGCGGCGAAGATGAACAGCCAGACAAGCGGCCGCACCAAGGCCGAGATGAACCGGCCGCGCTGATGCACGAAACGCAAGGCTTCGCGCCAGACGATGCCGCCCATGCAGATGAGATATTGCGCAAGCGTGAAGCCGCGCGCCGGCGCCGCCTGTGTCGTCGTCAGGCTCGTCACGGCGCGTCCCCCTGACTGATGTCGGCGCCGGTGATTTTCACGAAAGCGCTGCGCATATCGGGCGCGCCGCTGCGCGCCACAATTTCGCTCGCGACGCCTTTGTCGAGCACTTTGCCCTGGTGCAGGATGACGACGCAATCGCTCGGCGCGATCTCGTCGATCAGATGCGTCGTCCACAGAACCCCGAGGCCTTCCGTGGCGACAAGATCGCGCACCTGGGCGATGATGTCGGCGCGGGCCTTGATATCGAGCCCAACCGTCGGCTCGTCGAGCAGCAGCAAATGCGGATGATGCAGAAAGGCGCGGGCGATTTCGACGCGGCGGATGTAGCCGCCGGAAAGATTGCGCACTTTCTCCCTGGCACGATCGGCAAGGCCGGCGCGGGCGAGTACATCGACCATCCGACGCTTGGCCTCGAACGGCCCGATGCCATGCAGGGCCGCGTGATAGATGAGATTCTGCGTGACTGTCAGCTCAAGATCGAGCGTGCGCGCCTGGAAGACGACGCCGAGACGACGCAAGGCTTCGCCGCTTTGTTTGGCGACGTCATAGCCGAAAATTTTGATCGTGCCGCTGCGGTTCACATAGAGCCGCGTGATCAGCGAAAACAGCGTGCTCTTGCCGGCGCCGTTCAGGCCGAGCAGGACCGTGAACGTACCGGGCGCAACCGTGAAGGACACATTGTCGAGCGCCCTGCGCTTGCCGTAGAAATGCGTAACGCCCGCGACCTCGAGCGCGGCCTCGGCCGCGGCTGGCGGCGCATCCGGCGTCTTCGCTACTGTTTCTTCCCGCTGAACCAACATTCTCGCCATCTGGATAACGCGGGGCGACCGGGAAAGTTTGGCAAGCCCGCGCAGCCTTTATCATGCGACGCGCCGAAACATCTATCACCGATGTGTCATCCGACATACCGGCACGCTTGTAAGATATTTGTTCAGGCCGGCAGCAAAGCCAGCATCGAATCTTCGTCAGGCTGCGCCGCCACCGCAACGGAAGCCAGATCGCTCGCGCGCAAGGGCGCCGCGGCATCTTCGGAAATGGCGATGTGGTGCAGCGATGCCGGGTCGAAACCTTCCGCATCCAACAATTCTAAAAGGATCGCCGCGCTTCGCCGCGAATAATGCAAGACGGCGCCGATCGTGCCGTCATCCAAGGCGGCCAAGGCCTCGTCGCTGAAGCGCGACGCAGCCGCCGCCGCGTAAGTTTCGAGGAGGTCGAGCGCGAACCCCGCATCGATGCACATTTTCTCGAGATCCGGCTTACGGTCGCGGCCGGCGAGATAGAGCGCGCGCGTAAAGGAGCGCAATTGGGCAATGAGCTTGGGCGCCAGATCCTTGACTTCGGCGGCGACGACGGCCGGCCCGGTGAAGCCCGCCGTGCGCGCCGCCGTCAATGTCTTCTGCCCGACAAGATAGAGCGGCAGAAGCCGCCGCACCTCCGCGGTCGGAAAGTCCGCCTCGGTTTGCAGCGCCTCGAAAGCGCGGGCGCTCGTCGCCACGAGAAAGTCGACGGTTCGCGACGGCCAGACCGCGCCGGTCGGCACGACGGCGATGACCGGCGAGATGACCGCTTCGTGTCCGAGCACGGCGAGAACGGCGGCGGTTTCGACGGCCTGCTCGATCGGCCGCGTGACAAGCACCTGCATCGTCAGCCCGCCAAAAAGCCGGCCGGCGCTTGCGCCAGAAGCGCCCGCGCCGCGTTTTCGCCGAGACTGATCGCATCGATCTGCGGGGCCTGCATCTGCGTCTCGAAAAATTGCGAGCCGTCCGGCCGCAGGATAATCGCGCGCAGATGCAACGCGTCCCCTTCAAGCCAAGCATGGCCGCCGATCGGTGTCCGGCACGAGCCGTCGAGCACTTGCAGCAATGCCCGCTCGCAGGCGAGCGCAACGCCCGTCGCCTGATCGAGGATCGGCTGCAGCGCCGCGGCGATCGGCGCATCGTCGCTGCGCAGCGTAAGGGCGATCGCGCCCTGGCCGACGGCGGGAACGAAGTCCGCCGCGTCGAGCAATCGCGTCGCCTTATCGGTGAGACCGAGGCGTTTGAGCCCCGCCAGCGCCAGGATCGTCGCGTCGATCTCTCCTCGGGCGAGCTTGGCAAGCCGCGTCTCGACATTGCCGCGCAGCAGCGTGATGGCGAGATCGGGCCGCAGCCGCAGCAGCATGGCGCTCCGACGCAGCGACGCGGTGCCGACGATACTCCCCGCCGGCAGGTCGCGCGGGTCGGCCGCCTTGGCGGAGATCCAGACGTCCCGCACATCTTCACGCGGCAAAAAACCGGCGATGCTAATGCCTTGCGGCAGGAACGTCGGCAGGTCTTTGGCGGAATGAACGGCAAAGTCGATCTGACCGCGCATGAGGGCGCTATCGAGTTCCTTGGTGAACAGGCCCTTGCCGCCGGCCTCCGCCAGCGCGCGATCCTGGATCGCGTCCCCGGTCGTGCGGATCGGAACAATCTCGATCTCCAACGCGCCGTTGGCCACCGCGAGCCTGCGTTTCACCTCTTCGGCCTGCGCCAGGGCGAGGGGGCTGCCGCGCGTGCCGAGTTTTAACCGCGCCGGTAAGGCGCTTGCCGCATGAGAATCTGGAATTGGCGATTTCCTTGTGTTTTTAGATAATTGTGACAGGCCGTCTGGGTTGGCCGGATGTTTTGCACCAAAACCCGGCCCGACGCCAAGCCAAAGGGCTTTAGCGAAGCGCAGATCGATACTATGCCTTTGCGGCGGGGCAGCGGCATCGGCACCTTTTCCCCAAGCCGTTGAGATCACTCATGCGTTTTCTCGGAATCGAAACCACTTGCGACGAGACGGCGGCGGCCGTCGTCGCGCTCAAGCCGGACGGCGGCGGCGAAATCCTCTCGAACGAGGTGTTCAGCCAGATCGCCGAGCACCAGGCCTATGGCGGCGTCGTGCCGGAAATCGCCGCCCGCGCCCATGTCGAAGTGCTCGACCGGCTGATCCTGCGCGCCCTCGACGATGCCAAGCTTGAACTCGCCGATCTCGACGGCATCGCCGCAGCCGCCGGCCCCGGCCTCATCGGCGGCGTCATGATCGGGCTAACCACCGGCAAGGCCTTGGCGCTCGCCGCCCGAAAACCCTTCGTCGCGATCAACCATCTCGAAGCCCATGCCCTCACCGCGCGTCTCGCCGGCGGCCTCGATTTTCCCTATCTGCTGCTGCTCGTCTCCGGCGGCCATACCCAGCTCGTCGCCGTGCGCGGCGTCGGCGATTACCTGCGCCTCGGCGCGACGGTCGACGATGCGGTCGGCGAAGCCTTCGACAAGGTCGCCAAAATGCTCGGCCTTCCCTACCCCGGCGGTCCACAGGTCGAACGCGAAGCCTTGAAAGGCGATCCGACCCGTTTCGACCTGCCGCGTCCGATGCTCGGCCGGCCAAAGCCCGACTTTTCCTTCTCCGGCCTCAAGACCGCAGTACGGCTCGAAGCCGAGAAAATCGCCCCGCTCAATGCCGCGGCGGTCGCCGACCTCTGCGCCTCGTTTCAGGCCGCCGTCGTCGATACATTGGTCGATCGGCTGCGCGCCGGCATCCGCGTCTTCGGCGAAAGGCTTGGTCCTTGCCAGGCGATGGTCGTGGCGGGCGGCGTCGCCGCCAATTCGTCGATCCGCCGGGCCCTGATGCGCTTTTGCGGCGAAAGCGGCCTGCGGCTTGTCGTGCCGCCGATCGGGCTTTGCACCGACAATGGCGCGATGATCGCCTGGGCGGGCATCGAGCGGCTGCGGCTCGGCCTCAGCGATGATATGACCTTCGCCGCGCGGCCGCGCTGGCCGCTCGACAGCGATGCCGAAGTCCTGCATCACGGCAAGGCCTGAATGCCCGATCATCAACATATCGCCGTGCTCGGCGCCGGCGCCTGGGGCACGGTGCTCGCCAACCTTGCCGCGCGCCATGCGGCGACGGTGCATCTGTGGACGCGCGAGCCCGCCCATGCCGCGGAAATGGCGGCGACCGGCGTCAACGCGCGCCGCCTGCCGGGCGTGCCGCTCGCCCCCAACCTCACGCCGACCGCGAGGCTCGACGATGTCGCGATGGCGAGCGTGATCTTGCTCGCCGTGCCGGCGCAAGCCGTGCGGCAGACTTTGACGGCGCTTGCGGGAATCGCCGCGCCCAATGTCCCGCTCATCCTCTGCGCCAAGGGCATTGAACGCGCATCGGGGCTTTTTCTCAGCGACGTGATCGGCGAAATCCTGCCGGCCAATCCGCCAGCCGTGCTCTCCGGGCCGAGCTTCGCCGCGGATGTCGCCAAAGGACTGCCGACGGCCGTCACCCTCGCCGCAGAGAGCGAAGATGAGGCGGCGGACCTCGCACGAACGCTCGCAGCGCCATGGTTCCGGCTCTATCATTCGCGCGACATCCGCGGCCTCGAGATCGGCGGCGCGGCGAAGAACGTGCTTGCGATCGCGAGCGGCATCGCCGCCGGCCGCGGCCTTGGCGCAAGCGCCGGCGCGGCGCTGATCGCCCGCGGCTTCGCCGAACTCTCGCGCTTCGGCCGCGCCTTCGGCGCCGACGTGACGACGCTGGCCGGCCTCTCCGGCCTCGGCGATTTGGTCTTGACCTGCACCTCGGGGCAGTCGCGCAACTTTTCGCTTGGCCTGGCGCTGGGCCGTGGCAATGATCTCGCGTCGGCCCGCGCCGACGGACAATTGACCGAAGGCGTCTTTACGAGCGGCGTGCTGGTCGATCTCGCGCATCAGAAAAACATCGACATGCCGATCTGCGAAGCCGTCGATGCGGTGCTTGCCGAACGCATCGGCATCGATGCGGCGATCGAAGCGCTGCTGGCACGGCCGGCGAAATCCGAATTGGCGCAGGCGCTGACAGAGGAAAAGTAATCCATGGCGCATTGGCTTCTGAAGAGCGAGCCGTCGAGCTGGTCCTGGCAGCAGCAGGTCGAGGCCGGCGCCAAGGGCACGTTCTGGAACGGCGTGCGCAACCACAGCGCCAAGCTTCATCTCATGGCGATGAAGGTCGGCGAGACGGCCTTCTTCTATCATTCGAACGAGGGCAAAGAGATCGTCGGCATCGTGACGATCATCAAGCCCTATTATCCCGATCCGACCGACGAAAGCGGCAAATTCGGCATGGTCGACGTGCGCGCCGACACGCCGCTGAAACATCCGGTGACGCTCGAAGCGATCAAGGCCGAGCCGCGGCTCAAGGACATGGTGCTCGTCAACAATTCACGGCTCTCCGTACAGCCTGTGACGGAGGCCGAATGGAACTTGATCTGCAAGATGGGCGGTTGAGACAGGCCGCGTGATTTTTAAAGGGCCGCTATTCAAGAAGTCGTTTTGCAAACCGCTCACCTGGATTTCACTGCATGGCCTTTATAGCGGGCTACGATTGAACGAGATTACGGATGATGGGGCATACGCCAAAGATCATACGCGCGCGCAAACTTATTCGTACCGAAACTCACGCGCCGGATCGAAATAGAAACTTGATCGCCGAATGACGACAACTAAATCAGAGACCTTGCACTGGGCTAATTGAAAGTAGAGAAATATGAGTCGAGCTGTCGGATTTCTTCCGGCGTTAGAGCTTTTGCAATGCCTCGCATGACCGGATCGGCAGTTTCCGAGGTAGCCAATCGTTTCAGGTTCGACGTGATCTCCCCAAGTTTGAGATCGTAGATATCTGGGATACCGGCATGCGAGACATGTGGGAGGTGGCAGGTTTCGCATGTCCTCGCTTCGTCCAAGATGACAGAGCCGCGGTCAATTTGCGGGTCTTCTCTACGCACATCTGGCCAATCGAGCTGAATTACATAGAACAGATCAGGGTCGGCCTTGGCGTAAAGCGTCCCATCGCTATCCTGTTTCAGATATCGGATTCTGCTTTTCAGATTGATGATAGGTTCGCTATACATGCCGCGCCCGTCATCGAGCAGCACGCGATAGATGCCGTTCCCTCGTAGAGATGCGATAAGAACTGAGCCGCCCCAGTCCTTGAACATGCTGTTGGTGTGCACTACTGTAAGATCGGTAACGCCGATATCAGGAACATAAGCGAATAGTGGTTTTTTACCGAAATCATGATGGCCCCATTGTTCCTCGCCTCTTGCGGGTCTGAAGTCGGCATTCCCAACGTGTAGATAGCTAATGCCGTAGGATGAGATAGGCCATCCGAAATTGTCCCCTTGTTCGACTTCATTTAATTCGTCGCCGCCCTTTGGACCTTGATCAGTGTCGAATAACTTTTTTGTTTCAGGATCGAAATAGAGTCCCTCTGAATTCCTAAGGCCTATTGCGTAATTTGATACGCTGTGCCCGTCGAATTTTAGAATTTTTCCATAAGGCGACTGTGCGTCTTGCGCCGCGATGTTGAAGCCGAAATCGCCAACGCTAAAATATATATTCCCAATCTCATCCAGCGATATCGATCCGCCGGCCTGCGTCCCGATAAGAGATTCGATGTTTGGGCAGTCGAACAAGCTCTTGAACCATCCTTGAGAACCGGGAATTTTCTCGGGCGATGAGAAAATTTCTGTTGGTGCGCCGAGCGAAAACGGCGCCACGGTCAACGGATATTCGAAGACTTTGACGACCAAGCAATGACCATCTTCGATGCTCTGGGTATCAATAAAAAGTCGGCCGCGCGCGGCGTCGAATTTCATCCCTTTTACGCCGAATAAGAGCCTGTTCGGTAAGCGCGTGGTCACGGCAGCAGGGGATTCGGCTCCGGCGCAAAATACATCCTTTGCGTTCGGCAACGGCTTATGCTCGATGATATGAAAGCCATCGCTTCGAAGCTCTGCTATCGTCGCGATCCCGCACCTGCTCACGAAAAGAAATTTGTTTTTCGCCAATATTTCGAACGGCCCCGAGACGCCGGAGTCGTCTAAAAATGGCAATTCAAATTTGGTGGCGACAAGATTGTAATAGAGTGTCTCTGAGCGGAGTTTTTCCATAGGAGGTGTTGCCTCAGCGCATAACCCGGACGATGAATTCAAAGGTGAGACAATTGCCAGACAGAATACAAAAAGCGACCGCCGCCAGACCACGTCTATAATCGATGTTATCATAACGCTTCTTCCCGACTTCCCAGGGAGCGGTTGCCGCGACTTTTTGGGCAGAGAGAGGAAACATTACGCTTAAGCTTATGCTAGTCTAGTGAGTCCCGCGTCGAACTAAGTATCGGTCGCGCGTCAGGGCGTTCTCCAACAGCCCAAACGGTACATATCGAAGATGTATAACTAAGTAAGAAATCAATCACTTACAGCAAAATCATCAAACCGCCCATCTTGAAGATGGGCGGACTATAGCTTTTCGGTCGCTCTACGCGCCGATGCGTAGCGTTGACCGCAGGATCTTCATGATTTCCATGCAGGAGAAATCATAATCTTCATCGCCGACAGATTTCATCTTCCCGGCAGGAACGAAGTCCGCGAAGGGACCGCCTTGCGGAACTTCCCGTTCCTGCTTCATCGCAATCCGGCATAGCCATGCGGGGCCGTAAACGATGCTCGGGACTTTCAACAGCCAACCGGGAATGACATTGCCGGATCCTATGGGGCCAATGATCAGATCGCAGGACGCATAGAGCGGCAGTTTTTCCTGCAAGCGAAGACCGATCAGGGAGCGAATGCGCGTCGATGCCAATCCGGCGGTCAGCGCGCAAAAGAAACGCCGCTCATCGGTGATGACCGGCTGCATAGCATCTGCGTCTACGGCGGTTTTGGCGTGACCGTCGATAAATATTTCGCAGTTTGGGTACGCCTGAAGCAGTGTTTTGAGAACAATGCGCAATCCGGCGCGCTGCGAGAGCCAGCGCCGCGACGTCAGCCGGATCTGCAGACAAAACCGCGGGCGCGGCGGGGTGCCAAAGGCATCAAGCTGAAGGAGCGAGAGCAATTGTTGGCGCGCCGAATCAGGAATGACCAATCCTGCGAACCGAAGCATCGGCCCGTCCCAAACAAGGTATTTGCCGAGCTTGCCGGAAGACGAGCCGAGCTTGCCAGCTTTGATTGCAAACGCCGACATGATGTTCAGGTAGTCGCAGCCATGAGAGAACCACATCGCGTTTTCGGGCAAAAGCCCAAGATCGCGCGCGCAGACGAGTCCGACGCATTCCTGCCAGATATGATGGCCGAGGTTTTGGATCATGCCGAACATGACGAGCGGAGGCGCGCTGCGCTTGCCGCCGACCAATCGCAACAGTCGCTTGATACAGAAGATGAATGCGATATGTTTGCGATGCGGACGCGCATCATAAGGATAGTCGTATAGCGACCCGTGAGGAAACGCGTCGAATAATGCGAACTCGCCGCAATAGATCGCATAAATCGTTACAAAAACCCGAACCTTTCCATTTTGATAAACGAGATAAAGGTAGGGCACGTCCCCGTCTTCGACAGATAAGGAAAAGCATATGTGATTTTTCGCATGCTGCGTTTGTCGGACAAAACTCTCCTGCATGTCGTCGATTCTGAAATGCGACCGCCGCGGAAAGACGGCGCGCATCCGGTCGAAATATTCAATAATCGCGCGGCTCATCGCGCGATCGCGGGCGCGAACCTGAACCGCGTCGAAAGACGCGATATGAAGGACGACGGCGGCTCAAACTTTGCGAGCTGGTCGTAATAGCGGCTGATCAAAGGCCAGCCGAGCTTCGGCGCCAGCGAAAGCAGCAGGGACTTCGTCGCGTCGGGATCGCCGATCGACCTCACGCCATCGCATTCGATCGACAGAGAGTGAAAAGCCTCGCGCTCGTCCTCGCTGAGCGTCGGCCATAGATCCAGGGCGCAGGCAATCCGCTCGCGCACGATCCTCGTCTCCAAGGCGATCTGCGACAGTTCGCGCGGCCCATGGCTCGAATGATGGTGGCGATAGGCAATGAGCGGCTCCGGCAGATTGGCCACCATCCCGGCTTGCGCGGCCTGCCAGTTGAACCACCAGTCCGAGCACGTCTTCAAGCTGTCGTCAAACCTGAGCTTGAGCGCGCGCACCGCCGCGCCATTCAAAATCACGCTGGCGACCGAGAAACACCACCAAAAGCACAGCTGGGACATGATGGCGTCGTGATCGGCGGGATAGGTCTTGCGGCCCGAGTAATGATCGATGTCGAGCGCGCCGCTTTTCTCATGCAGCCAGAAATGCGTGTCCGAACCCGACATGACGAGCGCCGGGTTGGCGGCCATGAAGGCGACCTGTTTGGCCAGGCGGTGGCGCACGCTGACATCGTCGGCATGCGCCATCACCAGATAATCATGGCTCAGAGTGTCGAGCGCCTCGTTGATCCGGCGCGACGGACTTGTTCCCGGCGTTGAAATGATGCTGATGCGCGTGTCGCGTCTTTGCAGCGCCTTGGCGATGTCCAAAGTGGCATCGTCCGATCCGCCGTCGAGGATCAGCAGATCGAATGCCGTCAAGGACTGATCCAGAATGCTTTCGATAGCCTCCGCCAAATAGCGCTGGGCATTGAGCGTCGGCATCAAAACGGCGCACTGACTCCCCATGGTCGATCCCGCCCCAAATCAATCATTTGCATCTCAATGAAAAATAACCTTGAGCTTATCAGGACGCGCGGAGGTTGCAAGGGTCTTTGCGTTCCCGCCGGACGGGCGCGCCGCGCGACTGTCCAAAATTTCTTCAAAGTCATGGCGTTAAGCTGGATCGACCGCATCTTCGGCGGAGCCGGGGTTTGTGAACGGAACGCCGCTCCCGCTCATGACACGCACCGCCATCGCAGCCGCCGATGACGATCGCCGCCACCGGCTTGACCAAATGAATCTGGTTGGCCTGACGCCGGCGCAATGAAACCTTTGAACAAAGGACGCAGCGCGACAATACACACCGTGACAATGACGGCGCTGCCGGCCTTCAGGCCGATGCCGATGGAAAGCCAAAGCGACCTGGAAGCGACCATAGCAGAAGCCGGCTCGGACGCGATCCATTCGGCCGAAGCGATCGAGGAGGCGCCGCACAGCGCTTGACGTGCCTGCTCCAAGCGGGCACAGACCCCGATCAATTGCCCCGGCAATTCTTGCTCCGCCGCTCGAGACCAGCTTCCTCTATGATCCGCTCCGCCTTGATGAATGTGATGACCGCCGCGGCGCTGAAGGCCGGGCGCGGCCTGAAGCGCGATTTCGGCGAGGTGGAGAATCTGCAGGTGTCGGTCAAGGGCCCCGGCGATTTCGTCTCCGCCGCCGACAGGAAATCCGAAAAGACGCTGTTCGAGGAACTCGCCAAGGCGCGGCCGGGCTATGGCTTCGTGATGGAAGAATCCGGCATCGTCGAGGGCACGGACAAGAGCCACACCTGGTACATCGACCCGCTCGACGGCACGACCAATTTTCTGCACGGCCTGCCGATCTTCGCCATTTCGATCGGCCTCGCCCGCGAAGGCCAGATCGTCGCCGGCCTCGTCTATAATCCTGCCACTGACGACATGTATGTCGCGGAAAAGGGCCAGGGCGCCTATCTCAACAACCGCCGGCTCCGCGTCGCCGCGCGACGCGACTTCGCCGATGCACTCGTCGGCTGCGGCATTCCGCATCTCGGCAAGAAGGATCACGACCGCTTCCAGAGGGAATTCGCCACCGTCATGGCGCGCGCCTCCAATCTGCGCCGCCTTGGCGCCGTGGCGCTCGACCTTTGCTTCGTCGCGCAGGGCGCCTATGACGGCTTCTGGGAGCGCCACCTGAAATCCTGGGACATGGCGGCGGGCATTTTGATCATCCGCGAGGCGGGCGGCTTCGTCACCGATGCCGACGGCGGCACCGATATTTTCGGAACCGGCTCGATTTGCGCCGGAAATGAGGCCATCCATTCGCAATTATTGGCGCTCATTCGCCCTGCCCGCTAAAACCGATCTGTGCTAGACAAACGCCAAGATTTGGCGGGGAAGCGAAGGCGGAGCGCGTCCGATGGCGGTCGAAATTGATCCATACAAATTGTCGTCGCCGCGAATCTATCTCGTCCGCATGGTCGTGTTCCTGATCCTCGTCGGTTTCGCTGCGCTGATCCTGAACAAACAGATCAAGACCGCCTTTCTCGCCAACCCCGGCCTCAACAGCCTGATCTTCTTCGTGCTCTTTGTCGGCATCGTGCTGGCCCTGCGGCAGGTGATCCGGCTCTTCCGCGAAGTGCGCTGGGTCAACGCCCTATCGCGCGGCTATGAGAACGAAGTCGCACAGCCCATTCTCCTGGCGCCGATCGCGACATTGCTCGGCGGCCGGCCGGTGAGCCAGGCGGCGGTCCCGACCCTGACGTTGCGGGCGATTCTCGACTCGATCGGCACAAGGCTCGACGAGGCACGCGACACGTCGCGCTATCTGACCGGCCTGCTCATTTTTCTCGGCCTGCTCGGCACCTTCTGGGGGTTGCTCACCACCGTCGGCTCGATCGGCGGCATCCTCAACTCGATGCAGACCGGCGGCGATGCCGCGGTGATGTTCGACGATCTGAAGAACAATCTGGCGCGGCCGCTCGCCGGCATGAGCATTTCCTTCACCTCGTCGCTTTTCGGCCTCGCGGGCTCGCTGGTGCTCGGCTTTCTCGACCTGCAGGCGGGCCAGGCGCAAAACCGTTTCTATAACGAGCTCGAAGACAATCTGACCGCCAAGACGACCCCGGCCGATCTCCCGGTCGAACACTTGCCCATTTCCGAGACCGTGCCGCACGATCTGCGTGCCGCGCTGGAAAAGATCGCCGCCGCGGCAGACCAGACACACGCCCGCGCCACCTCGATCGCCATGGCCAATCTTGCCGACGGCGTCCAGAGCCTCGTCCAGCACATGCGCACCGAGCAGCAGATGATCCGCGATTGGGTCGAGGCCCAGGCGGCGCAGAACAATGAAGTGAAGGACGTATTGAAGCAGATCGCCAGCGAAACGGAGCGCGGCTGATGCCGGCGGTTCGTTCGCGGCGCGCGCAACGCCCGATCGATTATTGGCCGGGCTTCGTCGATGCGCTGACGACGATGCTGCTCGTCATCACCTTTCTGCTCTCGGTGTTCATGCTGGCGCAATTCTTTCTCGCCCGCGAAGTCACCGGCAAGGACACGGTGCTGACCAAGCTCAATAAGCAGATCGCCGAACTGACCGCGCAACTCGCCCTGGCGCAGACGAACCGGGCCGACGCGCAAAATCAGCTGGCCGCGCTGAGTGCGACCCTGGCGAGCGAACAAAAAAAGAATGCTGCACTCCAAGGCGAGATGGCCGCGGCCGGCGCCGGTGCCGGCAGCGCCGACCAGCGGGTCGTAGCCGCCGAACAGGCGCTGCAAGCGGAAAAGCAGGTCTCCGCCCAGGCGCTGGCGCAGGTCGAAATCCTCAATCAGCAGATCGGCGCACTGCGCAAGCAATTGGCGGCCATCGAGGATGCGCTGGCCGCGTCCGAAGCGCGCGACAAGCAATCGCAGGCCAAGATCGCGGACCTCGGCTCGCGACTCAATATCGCCCTGGCGCAGAAGGTGCAGGAGCTGGCGCGCTATCGCTCGGACTTCTTCGGCCGGCTGCGGCAGATTCTCGGCGACCGCCCCGATATCCGCACCGTCGGCGACCGTTTCGTTTTCCAATCCGAAGTTCTGTTCGATACCGGGAAGGCGGTGCTCAATCCCGCCGGCGAAAGCGAGCTCGACAAGCTCGCCTCGGCCGTCATCGAGCTCAACAAGGAAATCCCGCCCGAAATTCCCTGGGTCCTGCGCGTCGACGGCCATACCGACAAGCGGCCGATCCAGTCGCCAGAGTTTCATTCGAACTGGGATCTCTCTGCCGCGCGCGCCATCGCCGTCGTGCAATATCTGATCAGCAAGGGCGTGCCCGCCGACCGGCTCGTCGCCGCAGGATTCGGCGAATTCCAGCCGATCGATCCAGGCGACAACGAAGCCGCCTATGCCAAGAACCGCCGCATCGAATTGAAGCTGACCGAGAAGTGAGTTCGGCCGGCGTGCGGCGCCGGCGGCTTGCACGCGCCGCCAAGTTCGGTGTAATGCCCGCAACCTCGGCAGACATTGCCGGGCCGGTAGCTCAATTGGTTAGAGCCGGCCGCTCATAACGGTCTGGTTGCAGGTTCAAGTCCTGCCCGGCCCACCAATACTGGTGATTCGGTCGGTGCATCGTCCAATTCACGGCTTGCTCAGGCAAAATTCCTCGCCCATATAGAAAACACGTCCAACTCCGGCCTTGAACCGGATATTGGGAGCAGGCCATGTTCATCGAAACCGAACTGACGCCGAATCCGGCGACATTGAAATTCCTGCCCGGCCGGCAAGTGATGCCGGACGGCACGCTCGACATTCCCGATGCCTCGGGCGCCGCGCAATCGCCGCTCGCCGAAGCTTTGTTCGAAATTCCGGGCGTCGCCGGCGTCTATTTCGGCAGCGATTTCATCACCGTGACGAAGAATGCCAGCGACTGGCCGGCGCTGAAGCCGGCAATCCTCGGCGTCATCATGGAACATTTCACATCCGGCGCGCCGCTGCTCGCCGCGGGTGTCACCGGCGACCCGGACGACGAGCCGGATGAATTCTTTGCCGCCGAAGATGCCGAGACGGTCGAGACGATCAAGGAATTGATCGAGACGCGCGTGCGGCCGTCGGTTGCCGGCGACGGCGGCGATATCAAGTTTCGCGGTTTCCGCGACGGCACCGTCTATCTGGCGATGAAGGGCTCATGCTCGGGCTGCCCGTCGTCCACAGCGACGCTGCGGCACGGGATCGAAAATCTGCTGCGCCACTACGTGCCGGGGGTGCAGACGGTGCAATCCATCTGAGCGGGAGATCAAACGCAGCCGGATGACCCGAATCCTTGCGATCGACACGGCGCTCGACGCCGTTTCCGCCTGCGTTTACGACGATAGCGCCGACGATCTTTTCGTATCCGAGACGATCGTCATGCAGCGCGGCCAGGCCGAAGCGCTGATGCCGCTGCTTGACCGCGTGGTCTCGGAGGCCGGCGGCTTCGATACGCTCGATCGCATCGCCGTCACGGTCGGCCCCGGCTCCTTCACCGGCTTGCGTGTCGGCATTGCCGCCGCCCGGGCGATCGGCATCGCCTGCCGCGTTCCCGTCGTCGGCGTCTCGACGCTCGCCGCCTTGGCGGCGCCGCTGATTCTGGCGGGAGAGCCCGGCCTTGTCGTGCCGGCGATCGACGCCAAACATGGCAGCATTTATTTCGCCGTCTTTGGTCCCGACGGGCGGGCGCTGGTGGCGCCGCGCGTCGCCACGGTGCGCGAGGCGGTGCGGCTGCTCGGCACCGGGCCGATTCGTATGGCAGGCTCCGGTGCGCCGATGCTGGCGATCGAGGCCTGGTCGGCCCGCCTGACGGCGGAGGTCGTCGGCGAGACGGGCGCCCCGGACATCGGCTATGTCGCGCGGCTCGGCCTGCTCGCCGATCCGCATGGCGCACCGCCGCGGCCGCTCTATCTCAAGCCGCCGGACGCCAAGCCCCAAGACCAGAGCCAGATTCCGCTCGCGCCTGCCTGATGCGCAACTGGTTTCGCAAGGAATTCGGCAAGAGAGCCGGCAAGGGAGTCGGCACGTCCGCGACGCCGTCGATCCGCCGCCTCGGCCCGCAAGGCGGCAAGGCCTGCGCCAGCATCCATGCGCAGAGCTTTCCTCATCCGTGGAGCACGGAGGAGTTCGAGAGCCTGCTCGCCGCCCGCGACGTCATCGCCCATGCGGCCATGCGGCCCGCCAGCCTCAGGCACTGGGCGGCCGGCCCCGCCGGCTTCGTCCTCTCGCGGCAAGCGGCCGATGAGGCGGAAATCTTGACCCTTGCGGTCGCGCCCGGAGCGCGCAGGCGGGGAATTGGCGCGGCGCTTTTGGCCAATCACCTGCCGGCGCTGGCGGCCGCCGGGGTCCGATGCCTATTTTTGGAGGTGGAAGCGGATAATAAAGCCGCGATCAAGCTTTACCAAAGCTTCGGCTTCCGTCAGGTCGGCGAGCGCAAGGCCTATTATCGCGCCGCCGACGGCGGCCGCGCCACCGCCCTGGTTTTACGCCGCGATCTTGCTTAGCAGCGTGGCGGCCAAGGCAAATTCGGGTTAAAAGGAGCAACGGGCGCCGCCCATTGGCCGCCTACGAGGACCATGACCGAAACAATCGATTTGCCCGTCGAGACGGCCGCCGAGCCGCAAAATGCCGCGCCGCGCCGCAAGCTGTTCATCAAGTCATATGGCTGTCAGATGAATGCTTACGATGCGCAGAAAATGACCGATTTGCTGGCGCCTGCGGGCTTCGACGAAACCCAAACCTTGGACGACGCGGACCTCGTCATTCTCAACACCTGTCACATCCGCGAGCGCGCGGCGGAGAAGATTTTCTCGGAGCTCGGCAAGGTGCGCGAAGTCAAGGATGCGCGCCGCGCCGGCGGTCTCGCCACCCAGGTTGTCGTTGCCGGCTGCGTCGCCCAGGCCGGAGGCGGCGAAATCGTGCGCCGCCAAAAGGCCGTCGATCTCGTCGTCGGCCCGCAGAATTATCATCGCCTGCCCGAGCTCCTGCGCCGCGCCGAAGCCATGCCGGTGATCGACACCGAGTTTCCGGTCGAGGACAAGTTCGATTTTCTCGTCACGCCGCCGCGCCGCGTCACGCAAGCGCGCGGCGTTGCCGCCTTCGTCACCGTGCAGGAAGGCTGCGACAAATTCTGCACCTTCTGCGTCGTGCCCTATACGCGCGGCGCGGAAGTCTCGCGCCCGGTCGAAAAGATCGTCGCCGAGGTCGCGGATTTGGCCGCGGCGGGCGTCCGCGAGATCACGCTCCTCGGCCAGAACGTCAATGCCTATCACGGCGAAGGTCCGGATGGGCGGGTCTGGTCGCTCGCCAAGCTCTGCGCGCGGCTCGCCGAAGTTCCAGGGATCGCCCGGCTGCGCTATACGACGAGCCATCCCAACGACATGGATGGCGATCTCATCGCCGCGCATCGCGATCTGCCGGCGCTGATGCCCTATCTGCATTTGCCGGTGCAGTCGGGTGCCGACGCGATCCTGAGCCGGATGAATCGCAAGCACGACCGCGCCGCTTATCGCGACATCGTGCGGCGGCTTCGCGATGCCTGCCCCGATATCGCGCTTTCTTCCGATTTCATCGTCGGCTTTCCCGGCGAGAGCGATGCGGATTTCGCGGCGACGCTCGATCTTGTCCAGGAGGTCACCTTCGCCAGCGCCTTTTCGTTCAAATACTCGCCGCGGCCGGGCACGCCCGGCGCCGAAATGGATGAACAAGTGCCCGAGGCGGTGAAGGTCGCGCGGCTCGCCGCGTTGCAAGAGCTGCTCGACGCGCAGCGCCTCGCCTTCAACCGAAGCCTCGTTGGCAGAACTCTTGCTGTTCTCTTCGAGAAAAAAGGGCGCCATGTCGGACAAATCGCCGGGCGGTCTCCCTATCTACAACCTGTCCAGGTCGAGGCGCCGGAGGCGCTCATCGGCCGGATTCTGCCCGTCGAGATCACCGGCTTGGCGTCGAATTCGCTATTTGGGCGCCTGATGCCCGAGGAGACACAGAGGCTTTGAGACCATCTGACCGTTCGATGTCGCTGCGCGGCGATTCCACGCCGGTTCCTTTGGCGCCCGAGGCTCCGGCACAAGTGACCCTGGCCTTCGACGACAACAAGCACGCTTCGCTGCTCTTCGGTCTCTACGATCAGAACCTTGCCAAGGTCGAACGCAAGCTCGGCGTCGTCGCCAATGCGCTCGGCAATCAGGTCACGATCAAAGGCCCGGCGGATGCCTGCGAACAGGCGCGCGAAGTGCTCGAAATGCTGTACGGCCGCGTCAAGCTCGGTCAAGAGGTGGGACCCGGCGATGTCGACGGCGCGATCGAGGAACGCGCCCTGCAAGGCTCGCTGTTCCCCAATGCCGATATTCCGCGCACCCATTTCGAGCAGATCAGCACGCGCCGGCGCGGCGTGGTGCGGGCCCGCAATGCGGCGCAGGATCTTTATATCCGCTGCCTGAAGCGTCAGGAGCTTTGCTTCGCCGAAGGCCCGGCCGGAACCGGCAAGACCTGGCTTGCCGTCGGCTATGCCGTCTCGCTGCTCGAACAGGGCATCGTCGAACGGCTGATCCTCTCGCGCCCCGCGGTCGAGGCGGGCGAACGGCTTGGCTTCCTGCCCGGCGACATGCGCGAAAAGGTCGATCCTTATCTGCGGCCGATCTTCGACGCGCTCAATGATTTCATGGATCCGCGCATGGTCGAGCGCGGCATGCAGACGGGCATGATCGAGGTGGCGCCGCTCGCCTTCATGCGCGGCCGCACCCTGACCAATGCCTGCGTGCTGCTCGACGAGGCGCAGAATACGACCTCGGTGCAGATGAAAATGTTCCTGACCCGGCTCGGCGAAGGCTCGCGCATGATCGTCACCGGCGACCCGTCGCAGGTCGATCTGCCCGTGGGACAGATCTCCGGCCTTGCCGAAGCGATCGGCCTGCTCGCTAGCATCGAAAGCGTTGGCCATATCCGCTTCGCCGACAGCGATGTCGTGCGTCATGATCTCGTCCGCCGCATCGTCTCGGCCTATGAAGCGCGGACACGCGCGCCGGCGCTTGAGGGAAAGCCGCGGCGATGAGCGAAGCACCCTTGATCGATTTCGTCGTCGAAGGGGCGCTTTGGGAAAATGCCCCCGACGTTCCCGGCTGGACGGCCGCGTCGATCGGCGAAGCAATTCTCAAGTCGGGCGTCAAACTCAAGCCCGGCGTCGAGATCAGCATTCTGCTGACCGATGACGAAGCGATTCGAAAACTCAATCGGCAATGGCGCGGCAAAGATCAGGCGACGAATGTCCTCTCATTTCCCGCACCGGGCGAAGTCGAGACGCGGCAAGCGCTCGGCGACATTGCGATCGCCTATGAGACCTGCGCGCGCGAAGCCGGGGCCGAATTGAAGACCTTTCAAGCGCATGTGACGCATCTCGTCGTCCATGGCTTTTTGCATCTCATCGGTTTTGATCACGAGACGGAGGCGGAAGCGCTCGAGATGGAAGCGCTGGAGCGCGACATTCTCGCCGCGCTCGGCATTTCCGACCCCTATGCCGTCCGCGTTGCGAGCGTCGAATGAGCATCAACGGCGACCCGGACTCTAGTCACGAAAAATCCGGCAAGCAGGGATTGCTCGGCCGGTTGCGTGCCTTGCTCGGCCTCGGCGGCGGCTCGTTGCGCGAGGATGTGCAGGAGGCGATCGAGGAGATCACCGAAGCCTCGGGCTTCTCGCCGCTCGAACGCGAGATGCTCAACAACGTGCTCTCGCTGCACGAGATCCGCGTCGTCGACATCATGATCCCCCGCGCCGACATTATCGGCGTCGCTTACGATGCGAGCCTCGCCGAAGTGCTCGACGCCTTCCGCACCGCCGGCCATTCGCGCCTTCCCGTCTATGCCGAAAATCTCGACGATCCGCGCGGCATGGTCCATATCCGCGACCTCGTCGATCTGATCGCCAATCTGACCGACGGCTTCAAGCTCAATGCGCCGCGGCCGGGGCAGCGCGGCTTCGGCGACATCACATTGGCGGAATCCGGCATTCTGCGGCCGGTGCTGTTTGCCCCGCCCTCCATGCCGGCGCTCGATCTGCTCGTCAAAATGCAGACGACGCGCACGCATATGGCGCTCGTCATCGACGAATATGGCGGCACCGACGGATTGGCCTCGATCGAGGATGTCGTCGAGATGATCGTCGGCGATATCGAGGACGAGCATGACGACGACGAGACGCCGAAGATAGAGAGCGGCCCGGACGGCACCTTCGTCGTCGATGCACGCGCGAGCCTCGGCGATGTTTCGCAAGTGCTCGGCCATGATCTCTCCGAGCTTGTCGATGCCGAAGACGTCGATACGCTCGGCGGCCTCGTGACAAACCTGGCCGGACATGTTCCGCTGCGCGGTGAAACGCTGACCACGGAAGGTTTCCAATTCGAGGTTCTTGACGCCGATCCGCGCCGGGTGAAGCGAATCAAGATTCGCCCGGCCGCCGCCGAAGAGCCTCTGGCGCCCGGCGGCGAGCCGCCGGCGCAGGAGGCGCATCCGCCGCAATCCGGACCTGGCGAGCCTCAAAAAGCCGGTCGAGCATCGGACCGATAGTGCGAAGCGGTTTTCGGACGAATCCGATGCAGATAAAACGGGGCGGGGCTGCCGATTCGGCAGGAGCGTCAGCCTGCCCGCTCCGGCACCCAATGGATTTTTTCGCTCTTTTCCCTCCTCCCGATCCGCCCGAGACATGTATTCAGTCGCCGAATTCGTGATCCTCGCCGGCGGCTGGCGACGCCGGCTGATCGCCTTCGCCGGCGGCGCCTGCGGCGCGCTCGCCTTGGCGCCGGTCGATTTCCTTTTCGCTATGATCGTGCCGATGACGCTCGCCGTCTGGCTCATCGATGGCGCGGCGGAGGCAAAGCAAAGTCCCGGCGCTCCTATGCGCTCGGCGGCGCTCCGCAACGCCTTCAGCGCCGGCTGGTGGTGGGGCTTTGGCTATTTTGTCGCCGGCTTCTGGTGGCTCGGTGCAGCCTTTCTGGTCGAGCCGCAGGATTTCGTCTGGGCGATGCCGCTCGGCATCTTCGGCCTGCCGGCTTTTCTCGCGCTGTTCCCCGCCTTCGGTTTCGCGCTGGCGCGGCTTGGCTGGTCGGGCGGACCGGCGCGCGTGCTGATGCTCGCCGCCGGCCTCGGCTTCAGCGAATGGCTGCGCGAACATGTGTTCACAGGCTTCCCTTGGAACGATTACGGGATGGCGCTTGGCGATCATCTCGTCCTCGCGCAATTCGCGGCAATCGGCGGCCTGCCGGCGCTCAATGTTCTGACCGTCGCGATTTTCGCTGCGCCGGCTTTGTTGGCCGATGCCCGGATGAAGAAAGGCCAGCGACGGATACCGGCCGGCGTGATGGTCGCTGCGGCCGTACTGCTGAGCCTTGCCGGTTTTGGCGCTTTGCGACTGGCGGCGCCGCCGCCCGGAAACGTGCCCGGCGTCAAAGTCCGGCTGATGCAGCCCAATGTCACCGAGGATGATAATTTCAGCCCCGCGCACAAGGATGAAATCGTCGCGCGCTATCTTGCCCTGTCCGATCGCGCGACAAGCCCCGCGAATACCGGATTGGCCGATGTCACGCTGCTCGTCTGGCCGGAATCGGCCTTCCCGTTCATTCTGACCGAAGATCCGCCCTCGCTCGCCGCCATCGGCGGTGCCCTACCGCCCAGCACGACGCTGGTGACCGGCGCCGCGCGCGTCGGCATCGTCAGTCAAGGCGGCCGCGATTATCCGGCCTATTTCAATTCCATGCTCGCCATCGCCCGCGGCGGTATCATTCTCGACACTTACGACAAAGTGCATCTCGTGCCGTTCGGCGAATACCTGCCATTCGAATCCACGCTCCGGCATCTCGGCTTGCATCATTTCGTCCATATCCCCGGCGGCTTCGCGCCGGGCGCGGCGCATCGGCTGATGAATCTGCCGGGATTGCCGCCCGTCATGGCGCTCATCTGCTATGAAGCGATCTTTCCGGAAGAAGCGTTGCCGCCGGGCCTGCCGCCCGGCACCGAGCCGGGGCTCATCATCAACGTCACCAACGATGCCTGGTTCGGCAACACCGCCGGGCCTTATCAGCATCTGGCGCAGGCGCGGCTTTTGAGCATTGAGCAAGGCCTGCCGATGTTGCGCGATGCCAATACCGGCATCTCGGCGATCATCGATCCTTATGGCCGCGTGCAACGCTTTCTGGGTTTGCAACAGGAAGGTGTCGTCGATGGCGCATTGCCCGAAAAGATTGCGATGCCCCCTTTCGCGAGAGCGCCATTTCTCGCCGGTATTTTAGCTTGGGTTGTAGCGTTTTGCGCCGCGCTCGCGCTGCGAGGGATCGTTTGACAATGGCTAACAACACGGTTTTATATGGCAAAATCTGCTGTGGGGGCAAAAACGAAACGCTGCATTGTCGGGCCTCGAAATAAGCTTGAGGCGCAGCGTTGCGTTTCATTCGCGTCACGGACTATCGCGCGAGAAACAGATAATTCGATCCGTCTTTCGTCGTGGTCACCCACTCGAATTGTGTAGATTGCCGCGTGCTGGGAGTCGGATGCGTTCGATTCCCCACTGGGCAGCGGCTAGGAGAATGTGATTCGTGAAGAAGGCTCCGAATCCGATTGACCGTCATGTCGGCAGCCGCGTCCGTATGCGTCGAGTCCTTCTCGGAATGAGTCAGGAAAAGCTTGGTGAAGCCCTAGGCCTGACATTTCAGCAAATCCAAAAATATGAGAAAGGCACCAATCGGATCGGGGCCAGCCGTTTGCAGCAGATCTCCCGCACGCTCAACGTTCCGCCGGCTTTCTTTTTCGAGGGCGCGCCGATGCAGGACGAGCCCGCCTTGGCCAACGGCTCGGACGCACTCGGCGTCGCTGAGCAGCCGAGTTCAACCTTCATTCTCGACTTCATCGCCACGGCAGAAGGGCTGCATCTCAACAAAGCCTTCGCCCGCATCCAGGATCCGAAGGTGCGCAAGCGCATCATCGACCTGATCGCCAGCCTTGGCAGCGACGAGCCCGCGGCTGGGGCGGCGGCCGGAAACGGCCAGGCTGAGAAGCCCTGAACTAAATTCGTTATAACGAACGTTAAGCCGTGAATGGCTTGACGAAAAGAACGGATTGGCCGAAAGTCGATCAAATCGCTTGGCCTCGTGTCTCTTCCCGCCGCAGCCGAGCCGATTTCCACCTCTTTCCAGCATGTGGCGACGTTGGAGTGTTTCGTGCCCCGGCAAAACTATCTGTTTACGAGCGAATCCGTCTCTGAAGGCCATCCTGACAAGGTCTGCGATCGTATCTCCGACGAAATCGTCGATTTGTTCTTCCGCGAATCCGCCAAGGCCGGCATCGATCCCTACCAGGTGCGTGTCGCTTGCGAGACCTTGGCGACAACAAACCACGTCGTTATCGCCGGCGAAACGCGCGGCCCCGAACTCTCGCCCGAAATCATTGAACAAACCGCGCGCAAGGCGATCAAAGCCATCGGTTACGAGCAGGATGGCTTCCACTGGCAGCATTGCAAATTCGAAGTGCTGCTGCATGGCCAATCCGTCGATATCGCACAGGGCGTCGATGCAGCCGGCAACAAGGACGAAGGCGCCGGCGACCAGGGCATCATGTTCGGCTTCGCCTGCCGCGAAACGCCGGAGCTGATGCCGGCGCCGCTCTATTATTCGCACAAGATCCTACAGACGCTGGCCGCCGCCCGCCACGCCGGCGAAGGCGATGCGGCCAAGCTCGGCCCCGACGCCAAGAGCCAGGTGACGATCCGTTATGTCGACGGCAAACCGGTTGCGGCAACGCAGATCGTGCTCTCGACGCAGCACCTCGACCCGAACCTCACCTCGGACGATGTCCGCGCCATCGTCGAGCCCTATATCCGCAAGACGCTGCCGGCGCATTGGATCACCGACAAGACCATCTGGCACGTCAATCCGACCGGCAAATTCGTCATCGGCGGACCGGACGGCGACACCGGCCTCACCGGCCGCAAGATCATCGTCGATACGTACGGCGGCGCGGCCCCGCATGGCGGCGGCGCCTTCTCCGGCAAAGATCCGACCAAGGTCGATCGCTCGGCTGCCTATGCGGCGCGCTATCTCGCCAAGAACATCGTCGCCGCCGACCTCGCCGACCGCGTGACGATCCAGCTCGCCTATGCCATCGGCTATTCCGAGCCGCTGTCGATCTATGTCGACACGCATGGCACCGGCCGCGTGCCGGAAGAGAAGCTCGAATTGGCGCTGCCGCAGATCATGCGCCTGTCGCCGCGCGGCATCCGCGACCATCTGCAACTCAACCGTCCGATCTATGCCCGCACCGCGGCCTATGGCCATTTCGGCCGGCCGCCCGAAGCCGACGGCGGCTTTTCCTGGGAGAAGACCGATCTCGTCGATAAACTGCGGGCAAGCTTCAACTGACGCAGCGGAACGAGCGTGCGCAGCGGTTTGCGGATACATCCGGTACGGCCGAAACGATGATCGACGAACACGCCCCTGCGGCGCGCCTTTATGGGCGCCGCAAGGGCAAGAAGCTGAGCGCGCATCAGCAGAGCTTGCTCGAGACTTTGCTGCCGCGGCTGGCGCTCGATCCGGCGCGGCCGATCGCCGATGCGGCGGGCTTGTTCCCGCATGCCTCCGAACAGGTCTGGCTCGAAATTGGCTTCGGCGGCGGCGAGCATCTCGCGGCGGAAGCCGCGGCACATTCCGATCAGGGCTTTATCGGCTGCGAATTCTTCGAGAACGGCGTCGTCAAGGCACTGTCGCTGATCGCCGAACAGGACCTCGATAACATCCGCCTCTATCAGGGCGATGCCCGTCTCATCATCGATGCGCTGCCGGCACGAAGCCTTGCCGGCGCTTATTTGCTCTATCCCGATCCCTGGCCGAAACGGCGCCAGCGCAAGCGCCGCTTTCTTTCCGGCGACATGCTGAAGCGGCTCGCGCGCATCGTGCGTGCAGGCGGAGAAATCCGCTTCGCGACCGATATCGACGACAATGCCGCATGGACGCTCGCCCGCGCGCTCGATTCGTCCGACTTCGAATGGCAGGCCAAGACGGCACGCGACTGGCGCGAACCCTGGGCCGGCTGGGCCTCGACGCGGTACGAAGCCAAGGCGCTCGCCGCCGGGCGCAAGCCCGTCTACCTTACCTTCGTGCGCAAATGATCTGGCCGGAAACGATCAGGCCTTGTACGGCCCGAAACGCAAGAGACCGGCGCCGTTGACCTTCAGCCAACTTTCGGCGCGATCGACATGCACTGAGAGCTTGCCGACGATTTTCCAGAAGGCCGGCGAGTGGTTCATATGGACGAGATGCGCCACCTCGTGCGCGGCCAGATAGTCGAGCACATAGCTTGGCGCCATGATCAGCCGCCAAGAGAAGTTCAGCGCTCCGGTCGAAGAGCACGAGCCCCAGCGGCTCGTCGTATCGCGCAGGGTGATCTTGCGTGGGCTGACGCCGAGCTTGGTGGCATGGCGCGTCACCGCCATCTCGATGTCGCGCTTTGCCTCGCGCATCAAAAAATCCTGCACCCGCCGCGCGACATGCGCGCGCTCGCCGGTCACGCAGAGCATCGGCAAGCTTTTGTCGCTCTCCGGATTGAGCGCAGGCTCGACCCAAGCCATGCCGCGCTGGCGCGGCCGCTCGACGATGCGATGATTGATGCCGCGGATCGGCACGACCTCGCCGCCGCCGAACGGCATCGGCGCCGGCAGGCGTTGCAGCCGCACGCCGATCCAAGCGGCATGTCGCTCGACGAAATTGCGCGCCCCGATGAGCGAGCCGCGCGGCGGCATGGTCAGCACCACATCGCGCGTCGCCGCGCGAACGCGCAAGGTGAAGCGTCGCGCCGTGCTGATGCGTTTCAGGGCGACGCGAAACGTCTCGCCGCCGTGCGAGACGTCGAGAAAGGTAATGTCCGATGTTCTGGGTGCGTTCTTGCGGGGGCCAGGCATGCGGGAATTTTAGCCGCAGCTAGCCTGAGTCGCCACTAAATCGGCGGCTCAAATTGGCGGCATTTTACCTGCAGCCGGAGGCTGTATCTGTCCGTTTTTGCATCGCAACACAGAGGGAGCCGGGCCGTCCTGGTCAGACGGGCGCGACCGCGGCGTGGAACTCGCGGATGCGCGGCGCGACGGACTGGCGGAAGCGCGAGCCGTTGAAGACGCCGTAATGGCCGACATTGTCCTGCTGATAGTGGAGCTTCAGCTTCGAGGGGATGTTGATGCAGAGATCCTGCGCCGCCTTCGTCTGGCCGAGGCCGGAAATATCGTCCTTCTCGCCCTCGACCGTCATCAGCGCGGTGCGGTTGATCGCGGCGAGGTCGATATATTGGTTGTCGTGCGTCATCTTTCCTTCCGGCAGAAGATGGCGCACGAAAACGGTCTCGATCGTCTGCAGATAGAATTCCGCCGTCAGATCCATGACCGCGAGATACTCATCGTAGAATTCGCGGTGCTTTTCGGCGGAATCGCCGTCGCCTTCCATCAGATGGTTGAACATCTCGACATGGGCGTTGAAATGCCGGTCGAAGTTCATGGCCATGAAACCGGTGAGCTGCAAGAAGCCCGGATAGACCGCCCGCCGCGCCCCTGGATAGGGATAGGGCACGGGATGGATGCAATGGTCCTTGAACCATTGACTGCCGCGCGCTTCGGCGAGCTTGTTGACGGCCGTCGGGCTGCGGCGCGTGTCGATCGGACCGCCCATCAAAACCATCGAAGCCGGCACGTCCGGATCATGCAGCTTTTCGAGATGCGCCACGGCGGCGAGCACCGGCACCGCCGGCTGGCAGACCGCGATCGTATGCAGCGGCAACCCGTCCTTGCGTGCGCTGAGCGCGCGGAAAATATCGATCATGTAATCGATGTTGTCGTCGAGATCGAAGCCGCCGCGGGC
Source organism: uncultured Methylovirgula sp. (assembly GCF_947646745.1). Taxonomy (NCBI): domain Bacteria; kingdom Pseudomonadati; phylum Pseudomonadota; class Alphaproteobacteria; order Hyphomicrobiales; family Beijerinckiaceae; genus Methylovirgula; species uncultured Methylovirgula sp. Next base: position 41,997 of record NZ_CANSHK010000016.1, read on the forward strand.
GATCGGCACCATGCGGGCATCGGCCCAATCGGTGATGTAGACATCGTAAAAAGGGAGGAAGGCCTCCACAGTCCCGCGCAGCAGCGTCGCAAAATGCCCCGACATCGGCGCAACGATCAGAAGCTTCGCTTGCGGCTTGTGCGGCCGCAGCCATTGCCGCTCGAAATGCAGCAATCGGCAGAATGAACGTTCCCAAACAACCTTTTCGAGAACCGGCACCGGCTGGCCGTCGACTATCGTCTCATCGAGGCCGAAAACCGGCTTGCCGTAGCGCCGAGTCAGCCGTTCGAAAATCTCCGCCGAGGCCGCGACATTGCGGCCGACCGGCGTATGCGCCAAGGGATTGAGCGGACTCTTGAACCAGACGCGCGCCACGTCGGACACGGCACGGGCCGGCGCCACGGCCAGATAGGCAAGCTCATGCCATTGATAGGAGAAAGGATCGTTCATTCGCCTGGCCATCCCAGCTGTTCCCTCTATAGGCGCCAACTCGTTCGATCGAGTTTAAGTTTCGCGCCCCGGAGACTTTGCTGCGCTGCAACAAAGCTATTATGGTTATTGTTTAACCGGAACGCAACCCGACCTTCGCGGGAGGAATCCGGCACACATCGATTCGCCTGACGTGCCTTAAAGATAAGGTGCCGACCAGCTCTGCACAATCAATTGTGGCTCGTGCTGGGGGATAGCCACTGGATAATGCATTCTTGGGCCCGCCGCCGCATCAGCGAATTCCATTGCATTCGCCCCTCGATTGACCCACAGCCAGGTGCGGACAAGGATGCAACAATGACTGAGAATCTTTACCTTGACCTCGGCCGGCGGTCGCGGCGGCTGCGCGTCGACACGCTGGTCAAGCTGCGCTGGCTCGCCGTTTGCGGCCAGTTGGTCGCCGTGCTTCTGGTGCGCTTCGGGCTCGGCTTTCCAATCCCGTTCGGCATTTGCTTGCTCTTCATCGCCGGCTCGGCCTGGCTCAACGTCGTCCTCACCTTGCGCTATAACCGCAGCGATCGGCTCAACGATACGCCGGCCGCCGCCATTCTTGCCTACGACATCGTCCAGCTCGCGGCGCTGCTCTATCTCACCGGCGGCATCGAGAACCCCTTCGCGGTTCTCTTTCTTGCGCCGGTGATGATCGCCGCGGTCTCGTTTTCGGCACGCACCGCGATCGGCCTTTTCATCCTGATGGTCGTCGCCGCAACCGTCATCACCTTCTTCCATCATCCGCTGCCCTGGACGCAGAATTCGCCGTTCCAGCTTCCCTCGCTCTATAGCCTTGGCATCTGGGCGGCGGTCACGGTGAGCGCCGCCTTCACCGTGATCTATGCGTCGCGTATCGCCGAGGAAACACGCAAGCTTGCCGACGCCTTTGCGGCGACCGAGCTTGTCATTGCGCGCGAGCAGCTTTTGAGCCAGCTCGATGGCCTTGCCGCCGCCGCCGCGCACGAACTCGGCACGCCGCTCGCGACCATCAGCATCGCGGCGAAAGAATTGCGCAAGCAACTTCCCTCCGGCAGTTACGATGACGATGTCGGCCTCATCATCCAGGAGGTCGGCCGCTGCCGCAGCATATTGAGCAAGCTCGCCTCCTTGGGCGAGGACGAGCCGGGCAGCATCTTGCAGGAGATGAGCCTCGACCTGCTGATCGAGGAGACCGCATCGCCCTATCGCGGCTTCGAGATCGCCATCAATGTGATCAAGGACGGCGTGGCGCCGGAGCCGGTGATCAAACGCAATCCCGGGCTTCTCTACGGCCTCGGCAATCTCATCGAAAACGCCACCGATTTCGCCAAGTCGGAGGTCCGCATCATCGCCCGCTGGAACAAGAGCATTCTGGAAATCACGATCGAGGATGACGGACCGGGCTTTTCGCCGGATGTCATCGGCCGCATTGGCGAACCCTATGTGACGACGCGCGCCGGCCGGCATACCAAGCACGAGGAGGATTCGGGGCTCGGCCTTGGCCTCTTCATCGCCAAGACTCTGCTCGAACGCTCGGGCGCGACCGTGATCATCAGCAATCGGCTGCCGCCGCAATCGGGCGCCCGGATCACCTTGCGCTGGCCGCGGGCGCGCATTGATTCCCACGCCGGGCCGGCGCAAAGCCTTGCCGCCCGGCTCGCGTTGGAGCCGCGCGGCGACGGGCGCCGCATCGCCCAATGGCCCGCCCATTGAAGCGATCGATTTACCATTCGAAGCTGTCTATTTGCCATTTCGCCGCGGGACCGGCAAAAAGGCCGCAGCACCGGGCCGTCGACGGCTTTCGGACCCATCCACTCCGATTTCCCATTCTAGGGCGCGGGAAATCGCTCTAATATAGCCAGAGGCTTCCAGGCCATGACCAAATCAGACCCCTTCGAACCGATATCGGGGGCTAGGGTGGAAACGATCGCGACCTTAGGGGATTTACCCGAGGATAAGACGCTGCTTATCGTCGACGACGATCGCGCCTTCCTGACGCGGCTTGCGCGCGCCATGGAAGGACGCGGCTTTATCGTCACGGCAGCGCAATCGGTCGCCGAGGGGCTCGCCGTCATCGGCCACGCGCCGCCCGCCTTTGCCGTGATCGACATGCGCCTCGCCGACGGGAACGGGCTCGATGTCATTTCCGAATTGAAGGCCAGGCGCCCCGAGGCGCGCGCCATCATCCTGACGGGCTATGGCAATATCGTCACCGCGGTGACGGCGGTGAAGCTCGGCGCCTTCGATTATCTGGCTAAGCCCGCGGACGCCGACGATATCTATGCCGCGCTGATGGCGACGCATCACGACAAGGCGGAAGTGCCCGAAAATCCGATGTCGGCCGACCGGGTCCGCTGGGAGCACATCCAGCGCATCTACGAACTCTGCGGCCGCAATGTTTCGGAGACGGCGCGGCGGCTCAACATGCATCGGCGCACTTTGCAGCGCATCCTCGCCAAGCGCGCGCCGCGCTGATCAGACCGGCCCGAAGCTCAAGATCTCCGGATCGGTCAGCCCGTGCAGGCGATGCGCGGCGGCATGCGCAAAGCGCATCAGCATGGCGCGCCGCGTCGCCGGCGCGAGCCGGTGCTCCGGCGCCTCGCGCAGGACCGCGGCGCCAAACGCATCGGCGACGATCAGCCCGGCGTCGTCGGGCATGATCTCGGGCGCGAGATTATCGGAAATGGCGAAATAGAGCCGGTCGCAATGGGCGCGATAATCCGGCCATTTCTGATCGGCGCGGAAATCGGCGAGCGATGATTTGATCTCGACGATGACGATCGTCCCGTCCGCCGCCAGAGCCACGACGTCGGCGCGCCGCCCGCTCGCCAGCGGCAATTCAGTCAGGGTCGAAAAACGCAGATTGCGCAGCAACCGCCGCGTGCCGCGGGCAATCGCCAGCGCCATATCCGACTGGCGGCCGTCGACGACCGCCACGGGGCTCGCGGGCGGCACGCGACTAGGTGGCGGAGGTCACGCCGAGCTTGGCTTCGAGCGCCTCGATCCGCTTCCTCAAACGATCGTTCTCGTCGCGCGCGGCAATCGCCATCTCGCGCATCGCCTCGAATTCCTCGCGGGTGACGACATCCATCGCCGACAGGAAGCGCTCGACCTGCGCTTTGATGGCGCCTTCCGCCTCGCGGCGCACGCCGTGCGCCATTTCGCTCGCATCGTTCATGAGACGCGAAAAATCGTTAAACATATTGCTGCGGGTCTCGGGCATGGCACGCTCCAGATTCATTTCGTTCAAGCGTCATTTCGTTCCCTTTATGTTGCGCGTTTTCGGGTTTGCCGCAAGCGCAAACGGGGCGCCTTGACCTCGTGATCGCCGCGTCGCATCACCGCCGTAGATTTCAGCCAGATTCGGGCGATGCTGCTTCTCATTCCCTACCCCGTCATCAATCCGGTCCTCGTAAACATCGGCCCGCTGCCGATCCGCTGGTATGCGCTCGCCTATATCGCCGGGATCATTTTCGGCTGGGCCTATGTCCGCCACCTGGTCGGCCGCGACAAGCTCTGGGGCAGCGTTGCCCATCCGACGCCGGCCAGCATCGACGATCTCGTCGTCTATGTCGCTTTCGGCATCATCCTCGGCGGCCGAGCCGGCTATGTGCTGTTTTACAACCTACCGGTCTATCTCGCGCATCCGCTCGAAATCTTCGCCGTCTGGAAAGGCGGCATGTCGTTTCACGGCGGCCTGCTCGGCGCGATGCTCGGCATCGCCCTCTTCGCCCGCCGCGCCGGCGTGCCGGTGCTCTCGGTCATGGACGTGACGGCCGCGTCGGTGCCGATCGGCCTCGCTCTGGGGCGGCTCGCCAATTTCATCAAACCCGAATTGTGGGGCCGCCCGACCGACGTGCCGTGGGCGATGATCTTTCCAGGTTCCGACGGGCAGCCGCGCCATCCGAGCCAGCTTTATGAAGCCGGCCTCGAAGGGGTGGTTCTGTTTCTTCTCCTGATGCTCGCGGTGCGGCTCGGCGCGCTCAAACGTCCCGGCCTCGTCACCGGCCTTTTCGCGCTCGGCTATGGGATCGCGCGGATCATCTGCGAATTTTTCCGCGAGCCAGACCCGCAGCTCGGCTTTCTCTTCGGCGGCGCGACCATGGGCATGTTGCTGTCGGTGCCGCTGATCCTCGCCGGACTCGTGCTCCTCTATTATGCGACGCGCGGCAGGCAAGCGTGAACGCGCTGGCGCACGAGATCGCGGCGATGATCGCGCAAGACGGGCCGATCAGCCTCGAGCGTTTCATGACGCTAGCGCTCCAGCATCCGCGCTATGGCTATTATCGGGTCCGCCGGCCGATCGGCGCCGCCGGCGATTTCGTCACCGCGCCGGAAATCCATCAAATGTTCGGCGAATTGATCGGCCTCTGGTCGGTCGAGGTCTGGCAGCAGATGGGCGAACCGTCGTCCTTGCGGCTTGTCGAGCTGGGCCCCGGACGCGGAACGCTGCTGGCGGATTCCCTGCGCGCCGCACGGCTGCGCCCGGCCTTCCTGCAAGCCGCCGACATCCATCTTGTCGAAGCGAGCGAAGCGCTGATCGAGGTCCAGCGCGCGACGCTCAAGGGCCTGCCCGTGACCTGGCATTCGTCGATCGATACCCTGCCGGATGGGCCGGCGATCATCCTTGCCAATGAATTTTTCGATGCGCTGCCGATCCGCCAATATGTGCAGACGGAAACGGGGCTCTGCGAGCGCGTCGTCGGGCTCAATGCCGAAGGCGATTTGTGCTTCGGTCTCTCGCCGGCCGGAGCATCGGGGCCGGCTGTGGCATCGACGGGCGCGATCTTCGAAGTCGGCGCCGCCGCGCAGGCGATCCTGCGCCGTCTCGCCACGCATCTCGTAAGCCAAGCGGGCGCGTTGCTGATGATCGACTATGGTTACGCCCAGTCCGGTGCCGGCGACACGCTGCAGGCGGTGCAGAACCACGAGCCGGACGATCCGTTGCGCGCGCCGGGCGAAGCCGATTTGACTGCACATGTCGATTTCGCGGCGCTCGCGCGCGCCGCGACGGCCGAGGGCGCCGCGGTTTATGGCCCGACGAGCCAAGGCAAATTTCTCGCCCGGCTCGGCATTTTTGAGCGCGCGGCGGCGCTGAAACGCAAGGCAACATCTCAGCAAGCGGCCGCGATCGATGCCGCGCTCGCGCGTCTCGCTTTGCCCGGCCCGCAGAGCGGCGCCAAGGCTAGCATGACGGAATTGTTCAAAGTTATGGCGATCGTCTCGCCCGATCTTGCCGCTCCGCCCGGCTTCGACGCCAGTCCAGGAAATGAGTCATGAAAGCCGAAGCTGTCTCTCTCGACATCCTGAAAGCGCCCGGCCTGGCGCATGGCTTCTTCACCCGCCGTGGCGGCGTCTCGACCGGCGTCTATGATTCGCTGAACGGCGGCGTCGGCTCGAACGACGATCCGGCGCGCGTCGCTGAGAACCGCCGCCGGATGGCCGAGGCGCTCGGCATCGCCGGCGATCATCTGCTTGTTCCGTTCCAGATCCATTCGGCGACGGCGCTGCCCGTCAGCGCCCCCTTCGCCGCGGACGAGCGGCCGCGCTGCGACGGGCTCGTCACCGCGACGCGCGGGTTGGGGCTTGGCGTCACGGGCGCCGATTGCGGCATCGTGCTCTTCGCCGACCGCGAACGGCAGATCATCGGCGCCGCCCACGCCGGATGGAAGGGCGCGCTCACCGGCGTGCTCGAAGCGACGATCGTCGCCATGGAGCGGATCGGCGCCGAGCGCACCGCGATCACCGCCGCGCTCGGCCCGACGATCGGGCCGAATTCCTATGAGGTCGGGCCGGAATTCTTCGCCCGCTTCCTCGATGCCGCGCAGGATTATGCGCAATTCTTCAGGCCATCGGCCCGGGCGGCGCATTTCCTCTTCGATCTCCCACGCTTCATCGGCTTTCGCCTCCGACAGGCGGGTATCGGCGCTTTCGCCGATTGCGGCATCGACACCTATACCGACGAGGCGCGCTGCTTTTCCTACCGCCGTACGACGCATCGCGGCGAACCGGATTACGGGCGTCTCATTGCTGCAATCGCGTTGGTCTAAGAGCGTCGGACGTTCAAAATCGCTCGACGCTTTAAATCCTTCTCACCGCATCGGATTCGTCCGAAAACCGCTTCGGACTGTTCGCTCCGATGCTCAAAGCACGCGGATTTGAGCAGGCTGACGCAACGGTCAGGCCGGGTCACGCGTTAACCGATGCAAATTTTTTGCGGGGAATGGAGGCTCACATGCCGCGCCGGACCGCCAGATTGCTTTGCCTGACCACGGCTTTTTGTTTCACCGCGATGCTGATGACGGATGCTTTTGCCTTCGGCCACGGCGGCGGGGGAGGCGGTCATTTTGGCGGCGGAGGCGGCCACTTTGGCGGCGGCCACTTTGGCGGCGGCGGCTTTGGCGGTGGCCATTTCGGCGGCGGTCACTTTGGCGGCGGCCATTTCGGCGGTGGCCATTTTGGCGGCGGCCATTTCGGCGGTGCGCGCTTCGGCGGCGGGCATTTTGGTGGCGGCCATTTCGGAGGGCGCCATTTCGGCGGGGGCCATTTCGGTCACTTCGCCGGCGGGCATGGCTTCGCTGGACATGGGTTCGGCGGACATGGCCTTGGTGGACATGGCTTCGGTGGACGTGGTTTTGCGGGGGCGCATTTCGGCCATGGCTTCGGTGGCCGGATGGCGGGCGGCTTCGGCCACGGCGCTTTCGGACAAGGCGCTTTCGGGCATGGCTTTGCCGCCGGCGGCTGGCGCAATGGCTATGGCGGGGGGTGGGGCGGCGGTTGGGGTTGGGGAGGTGGCTGGGGCGGCGGGCTCTTCTGGCCGTATTATTATGACGACGCGCTCCTCTATGCGCTGTGGCCCGGCGCTTATTACGACCCATTCTTCGACTATGGGCCGGACGATCTCTTCGCCGGTCTCTTCTGGCCCGGTTACGATTACGACGCCTATGCCGGCGACTTCTACGACGGCGGCCTCTACGGTGGCGCGCCGGTGCGCGGACATCGCCGCCGTCATCATCGCCAGCCGGTCGAGCCGCAAGCCAATGCAGCCCAGTCGTGCACCGCCGCTGCGCCCGGCGTGACCGACCTGCCGCTCGAGCGGATCGGCAAAGCGATCCAGCCGAGCGCCGATCAAACCAATCTGTTGAACGATCTCAAGACCGCGACCGGCAAAGCCGGCGACATTCTGCGTGCGGCCTGTCCGAGCGAGCCGCCGCTGACGCCCGTGAGCCGCATCACCGCGATCGAAAAACGGCTCGACGCGACCGACCAGGCTCTCGGCATGATCCGCGCACCGCTGACCAAGCTTTACGATTCGCTCGGCGACGAACAGAAACAGAAATTCGACGCCATCACCTTGGGACGCCATCGCCGCGCGCCGAAAAAGGCGGCGCCCGCCGACTTCGTCGCGCAATGCAAGGAGCGCGCGCAGCAATTCACCGATCTGCCGGTGCAACAGATTTCCGATACGCTGAAGCCGACCGGCGATCAAAAGGCCGCCTTCGATTCGCTCAAGATGGTGAGCGACAAGGCCGCCGCGAATGTCGAGGATTCGTGTCCGCAGCAGCCGCCGCAGACCGTTGCTGCGCGCTTCGATGCGATCGAGGCGCGGCTCAAGGCGATGAAGGGAGCAATTGAGTCCATTGCACCGAAATTGAAGGATTTCTACGCGACGCTCAGCGACGACCAAAAGGCGCAATTCAATCTGATGACGGTGCCAAGACCGCAGGCGCCCAGTCGCGGCTAGTCGGTCAATATGGTTGCATAGGCGGCGAGCGCCGCGTGCAGGGCGCCGCTTTCGGCACGCGCCGCGTGATCGCCCGATTGAACGAGGCAGAGCGTGGCCATCTGGGCGCTGGAGCCCGTGCGCACCGGTGCCGGCAGGACCGCCGGCGCTTGCAAGGCAACGACGGCATCGGACAATTCCTTTGACTGCTGCACAAAACCGCGCTTCGGCGCGGCCTGTGCGAGCGTGCCGCGATAAAACTGCGGCGTGACCAGTCCGACCCCGGATGAAGCCATCGAACGTTTCCCCAAAACTATGGCAACGTCATAGCTCCCGCGGCTTCAGCTTTCTTTTTTGATTTAGCTAAAATTCGAGCGATCGCGGGAAATCAGCCTCCATGCACGGTCGTGTAGATGAGGGCCGCCCCGGCGATCGCCATCACCCCAAAAGCGAGCCAGACGAAGAAGCGCGAGAGCGGGCCGCCGCGATACGCCCCGAGAATATCGGCGCGCCCGTTGATCCGGGCGATGACATAGAGCAGCGGCACTGCGGAAATCCCATTAAAGACAGCTGTATAGACCAGCGCCTTGATCGGATCGATGCCGACGAAATTCAGCGCCAGACCCACGAAGGTGGCGACCAGAATGACGCCATAGAAGCCGCGCGCCTCGCCGAACTTGCGCGACAGGCCCTCGTTCCAGTCGAGCGCCTCGGCCATGGCATAAGCGGCGGAGCCGGCCAAGATCGGAATCGCCAGCAAGCCGAGGCCGACGACGCCGAAGGCGAAAATATCGCGCGCCAATTGACCGGCGTTCGGAAACGAATGCACCAACGGCTCAAGCGCCGCGGCGGCGTCTGCCGCGGTATTGATGTTCTTCACGCCATGCGCATAAAGCACCGTGCCGGTGGTGACGATGATGAACCATTGCACAATCTGCGAAGAGAACATGCCGACCGTGGTGTCGATGCGCATGTTGCGGACGAAGTGCGGCGGCAATTGCGGCGGCCCGCTTTTGCCCTCGCGCGCAGCAATCGCCTCTTCTTCCTCGACCTCCTCCGACGCCTGCCAGAAAAACATATAGGGCGAGATCGACGTGCCGAAGACGCCGGTGATGATGAAGAGAAAGGCGAAGGAAAATTCGATATGCGGCACGATCGTCGCGCGCAAGATCGCCGCCCAGTCGTTGGAGACGAGAAGCGCCGTCGCCGGATAGGCGAGCAGCGTCAAGGCAAGCCATTTGAGAATATTGGCATAGGCCGGATAGCTCACCCAGATTTCGAGCGAGATGACGATGGCGACAGTGAGGACCGCAAAGAGCCAGAACGGCGCCGGATAAACAAGCCGCGCCGCGGCGGCGACCGCGCCGATGTCGGCGCCGATATTGATGATATTCGCCGCGAGCACCAGCAGCACGACGCCGAGCAAAACATTGCGGCTGTAATGCTCTTTGATGACGCCGGCGAGACCCTTGCCGGTGACGGCGCCGATCCGGCCGCAGCATTCCTGAACCGCAAGCAGCAGCGGCACCTGATAGGCCGCCGTCCAAAGCTGACCGAAACCAAATTGCGCGCCGGTTTGAGAATAGGTCGCGATGCCGGAGGGATCGTCATCCGCTGCGCCGGTGATGAAGCCCGGTCCGATGATCGAGAGGAGTGAACGAAGAGTGGGGCGCGGTTTTTTTTGCGCTTGCACCGCGCCCGGTTCGCGATGATACCAAAGACGGCGCATGCACTCCCCCTTCTGACGTCTATCGCAGTTTGACCTTGTGCCGGGCGACGGGAATCTGGACCCGCATTGTGTCGATCGCGTTCCGCGCGATCCGCGTCGAGACGATGCCGACCCCGTCCGAGGCCCGGGCGATCACATGCCCCCAGGGATCGGCGACAAGCGAATGGCCATAGCTCGCCCGTGTCGCATCGCCCGCCTTGTGCAAGCCGGTCTGTGCGGGCGCGCAGAAATAGGTTTCCGTCTCGATCGCGCGGGCGCGGCAGAGAACCTCCCAATGATCCTTGCCGGTCAGCAGCGTGAAGGCTGCGGGCAGCGCGATGACGTCGGCACCTTTTTCGGCCAGAGCCTGGAAGAGATCGGGGAAACGCAAATCGTAGCAGATGGCGCAGCCGAAGGTGAAATCTTCGGCCCGATAAGTCACGACCTGGTCGCCGGGTTTGAACGATGCGCTTTCGCAGTAATGCGTGCCGTCCGGCGCGGTGATGTCGAACATGTGGATCTTGCGGTAACGCGCGAGCTCACGGCCGGTGCGATCGAAGACCAAAGTGGTATTATAAAGACGGTCCTCACCCGGAATTTTTTCCAGGATCGAGCCGGCGTGGATGAAAATGCCGTGGCGTCGCGCCAGTGCCTGCATGGCGGTATAGGCCGGGCCCTCGCCGAGGATTTCGGCGGCTTCCTGCTTGTCGGCTTGCAGGCCGCCGAGGAAATCGAAACATTCGGGCAGGCCGATCCAATCGGACCGTTCCTGCGCCACCGCCTGATTGATCAGTTCGACGGCGGCGGCGATATTCGCGGCCTTGTCCTGGCGCGAATTCATCTGGATCAGGCTGATCTTCATATGCCTAGTTCGCGGGGATCGCGAACCGAGTCAAATGAAAATCGATCGCAGGGCGAGTCCCCTCACGCCGCCTCGCCCAACGTCTCGGCAAAGGCGCGCACGTCGGTCAGCACGCGCGCGGCAAGCATATCGAGTTCGCGGGCAAGGCCGACCAGGGATTCGGCGTGCTGGCTGGTGAGGGAGGCCGCCTTGGCGACATTCTCGACAAAGCTCGACGTCGCCGATGTGCCGGACGCGGCCGAGCGTACGTTGCGGGCGATTTCCTGAGTCGAGGCGCCCTGCTCTTGCACGGCAGAGGCGATGATCGCCGAAATCTGCTCAATTTCGCCGATCTTGGTCTGGATCGTGTCGATCGCCGTCACCGAACTGTCGGTTGCCGCCTGCATGTCGGCGTTCTGGGCGGAAATGTCCTGCGTCGCGCGGGCGGTCTGGGTGGCGAGTGTCTTGACCTCCTGGGCGACGACGGCGAAGCCGCGGCCGGCCTCGCCGGCGCGGGCGGCCTCGATCGTCGCGTTGAGCGCCAGAAGATTGGTCTGCGCCGCAATGCGCGAAATGAGGCTGACGATATCGCCGACGCGCCGCGCCGCCTCGGTGAGGCGCGCCATGCCGCTCGACGTCTCGATGCTCTCCGACACGGCGCGCTTGACGACCGTCGTCGATTGCACGACCTGACGGCTGATCTCCTCGATCGAAGCCAGCAGCTCTTCCGATGCGATGGCAACCGATGACACGTCGCCCGCCGCATTCGAGGACGCGATCTTGGCTTGCGAAGAGCCTTCGGCGGCATTGCGGGCGCCGGCGATCATATCCTGCGACGCCGCCGACATGCGTTTGGTCATTTCCGTCAATTGGCCGACGCGGCTCGAAAGATCGGCGGAGAATGTCTCGACCTTGTCGCGGATCGCCGCTTCGCGCAGAAGCCGCTTCTCGCGATCGTCGCGCGCCTGGATTTCGGCCATGAGCTCGTTGTTTTTCTTGACGCCGTCGCGCAGCACCCGCAACGCCCGGGAGATTGCGCCAATCTCGTCATTGCGCTCTGCGCCGTTAAGGTCGATATCCGCATTGCCGGCCGCAAGCGCCGACATTTGCCGCGCCAGAATATCGACCGGCTTGGCAATGGTAAAATAGGCAATGGGCGTCGAGACGATCAAAACCAGCACGCAGCCGAGCGCCGAGCCAAAAAGCAGGTCGCGGCTCAATTGCCCGGCCGCGCGATCGAGCGCGATGGCCTCGAGATGGGCGGTTCGCGGGTCGGCGCTGACGATGGCATGGGCGAGGTCGCGCACCTGGAGGGAGGCCAGATAGGCCACCACACTCAGCGCGACGAGAAGACCAATATAAAGAAGCTGCCTCAGAATTAAGCTTCGGCCGATGGAAAGATTGCCCATGAATTTGCCTCTGCCGCACGTAAACTGGACAATATGTCCGATGCGCTTCATGGGAAGTTAACGACGCGGCCCCGCAACCTGAGATTTTTGCGGCGGCGGCCGAGAAGCCGGATGCGGCGGAAGGAGCGATTATGTCCCTCGTTGTCGCGGTCCAAATGGATCCGATCGACAAAATCAATTTCGCCGGCGATTCGACGTTCGCCTTGATGCTGGAGGCGGAAAAGCGCGGCCACCGGCTCTACCACTACACCCCCGATAAGCTGACCTGGGGGGCGCATGGCATCACCGCCGAAGCCGCCGAAATCGCCGTGCGCGACCGGCCGGGCGACTATTTCACGCTGCAGAAACCGGCGCGCCTCGAGCTCGCCCAGGCCGATGTCGTGCTGCTGCGGCAGGATCCGCCGTTCGACCTTGGCTATATCACCTCGACGCATCTGCTCGAGCAATTGCCGCCGAGCGTCCTCGTCGTCAACGATCCGGCCGCCGTGCGCAATGCGCCGGAAAAGCTGTTTGTGATGGACTTTCCGCAATTTATGCCGGCAACGCTGATCAGCCGCGACAAAGCCGCGATCGCCGCCTTCCTGGAGGAGCAGGGTGAGATCGTGGTCAAACCGCTGCACGGGCACGGCGGCGCGGCCGTCTTCAAGCTCGGTCGCAAGGACCCGAACTTCGGCTCGCTCTACGATCTGTTTGCCACGACTTTCAAAGAGCCCTGGGTCGCCCAGGCGTTTCTGCCGCAGATCGCCAAGGGCGATAAGCGCATCATCTTGGTCGATGGCGCAGCCGCCGGCGCGGTCAACCGCGTGCCGGCGGAAAACGATATCCGCGCCAATATGGTGCGTGGCGGCGCCGCGGCCGCGACGGAATTGACGGCCCGCGAAAAAGAGATTTGCGCCGCGATCGGGCCGGAGCTGAAACGCCGCGGCCTGCTTTTTGTTGGCATCGACGTCATCGATGGCTATCTGACGGAAATCAACGTCACCTCGCCAACCGGCATAAGGGCGATCCGCAACACCGGTGGCCCCGACGTCGCCGCTCTCATCTGGGATGCGATCGAGGCCAAGCTTGCAGCCCGGTGCCAGGACTTGAACGCATGAGCCTTAGCGAACTCGCCACGCCTCGCGACCGGCCGCGCCGCCGCAGCGCCGCATTGGATCCGGCCCAGCTTTTCGACCGGGCGGCGATCGCTGCGGCCATCGCCGCCGCGCACGACACCGGCCTCGGCCTCGACGATCTGCGCCAAACCGCACTCGATCTTTTCCGCGCCGGGCTCGAGGCGGGACGCGGCCGCGCCCGTACAACCTTGGATGCGGTGCGCGGCGGCCTCGCCTGCGCCGGCAATCTGTCGAAGCTCGAAGACGAACTGATTCGCGCGCTGCACGATTTCACCGTCACTTACCTCTTCCCGCCGCCCACAGCCGCGGCGCGGCGGCTCGTCATCGCCGCGGTCGGCGGCTATGGCCGCGCGACGCTCGCGCCCGGCTCCGACATCGACCTCCTGTTTCTGCTGCCGTCGGACGACGACACCTGGGGCAAAAGGGTCACCGAATCGGTGCTCTATCTGCTCTGGGACCTGAAGCAGAAAGTCGGTCACTCGACGCGTTCGGTCGAGGAATGTCTGTCCCAATCGCGGCGCGACATGACGATCCGCACCGCCTTGCTCGAAGCGCGCTTCATTCTCGGCGATGAAAAACTCTTTGCCGATATGTATCGGCGCTTCGACAAGGAGATCGTGCAGCGCAATCCGCGCGAATTCGTCGTCGCCAAGCTCGCCGAACGCGACAGCCGCATTACCAAGGAAGGCCAGACGCGCTATCTCGTCGAGCCTAACGTCAAGGAAGGCAAAGGCGGCCTACGCGACCTCAATTCGCTGTTCTGGATCGCCAAATATGTCTATCGCGTGCGCGAGGCGTCGGAGCTTGTCGAAGCCCGCGTGTTCACGCCGCGCGAATATCGGCGCTTCTGCCGCTGCGAGGAATTCTTATGGCTCGTGCGTTGCCATATGCATTTTCTCGCCGGCCGCGCCGAGGAGATTTTGAGCTTTGACATGCAGCGCCCGATCGCCGAACGGCTCGGCTATGCCGGCCGCGGCGGCCTCTCCGGCGTCGAACGCTTCATGAAACATTATTTCCTGATCGCCAAGGAAGTCGGCGATCTCACCGCCGTGCTCAGCGCCGCGCTGGAGGAGCGCCATGCCAAACCGGCCGCGGTCCTCGACCGATTTCACCTGCGCGTGCGGCGCCAGGACAAGCGCGTCAAGGAGTTCGGGTTCACCATAGAGAACGGTCGGCTGAAAGCCGCGCGGCCCGACGTCTTCGCGCGCGACCCGGTCAATCTCATCCGCATGTACTGGCTCGCCGATCGCGACGGCGTCGCGCTGCATCCGGACCTCGTGCATCTTGCCATTTCGCATCTTTATTTGATCGACGAGACTCTGCGCGACGATCGCGAGGCGAACCGGCTGTTCCTCGACATTCTGACTTCCCACAATTCGGCAGAAGCGGTGCTGCGGCTGATGAATGAGGCCGGCGTACTCGGCCGCTTCATCCCGGCTTTCGGGCGCATCGTCGCGATGATGCAGTTCAACATGTATCATCACTACACCGTCGACGAGCACCTGTTGCGTGCCGTCGGCTATCTCGCCGAGATCGATGCGCGCCGGCATCGCGAGGATCTGCCGCTGTCCGACACGATCATGTCGTCGGTCGAGAAGCGCCGGGCGCTTTACGTCGCGCTCTTTCTGCATGATGTCGCCAAGGGCCGCATGGAAGATCATTCGATCGCCGGCGCAGCCGTCGCGCATCATCTGTGTCCGCGGCTTGGCCTCGACCCGGCCGAGACCGAAACGGTCGCCTGGCTCATCGAAAATCATCTCCTGATGTCAGATACCGCGCAGCGGCGCGATCTCGCTGACCGGCGCACGATCGAGACCTTTGCCGCCCGGGTGCAGACGATGGAACGGCTCAAAATGCTGTTCCTGTTGACGGTCTGCGACATTCAGGCCGTCGGGCCCGGTGTCTGGAACGGCTGGAAGGGGGAGTTGCTGCGCACGCTTTTCCTTGAGACGCAGATCGTGCTGGGCGGCGGCCATACCAAAACCGAGCGCACCGAGCGGATCGAGAGGGCCAAAGCCGAATTGCGGGCGCAATTGCCGAACTGGTCGGATGCCGAATTCGCAGCCTATGCGGCGCGGCATCCGCAAGCCTATTGGCTGCGCGTCGATCTGTCGCGCAAAATCCGCCATGCGCGGCTTCTCCACCGCACCGAGATCGACTTGCCCGAGCCGATCATCGACGTTCAGACGGATACGTTCCGCGGCGTGACCGAGGTGACGCTGATTGCGCTCGACCATCCGCGGCTGCTGTCGATCGTCGCCGGCGCCTGCGCCGCCGCCGGCGCCAATATCGTCGATGCGCAGATTTTCACGACCACCGACGGAATCGCGCTCGATTCCTTCTTCGTTTCGCGGACGTTCGAGCGCGACGAGGACGAATTGCGCCGCGGCGAGCGCATCGTGCTGGCGATCGAGCAGGCGCTGCGCGGGCAGATTCGCCTGGGCGACCTCGTCGCCGCCAAAGGCGCCGCCGCCGCCGCCAAAGGCACCCCCTTCGATGTGCCGGCGCAGGTCTCGATCGATAATGAATTGTCGAACCGCTACACGGTCATCGAGGTCTCCGGCCGCGACCGGCCCGGGCTGCTCTATTCGATCGCCGACATCCTCTCGCGGCTCAATCTTAATATCGGCTCGGCGCATATCGTGACCTTCGGCGAAAAGGCCGCCGACGTCTTCTATGTGACCGACCTCACCGGGGCTAAAATCACCACCAGCGGACGCAAGGCCTCGATCCGCCAAAAGCTGCTCGACGCCTTTCCCGGCCAGGGCGCGGCGCCGGCCAAAATGGCCGCGGCTGCGCCTGCCCCGTGAGCCAAAGGCTTGGCTTTGGCTTGATTTTCTTTGCTCCAGCCCTGATATCGGCGGAGATTCCAGCACGATGCGCCCCAAGGCGCGCTATTCTTCATTCACGAGCAGTGGACCCTGCCATGCCCGACGAAACATTGCCTGAGACCAATTTCCCGGCGACGGAGGGCGATGCGCCGCCGACCGTCGAAAATACGCCGGACCCGTTCGCCGTCCTGCAGAGCCTTCAGCGCGAGAATGGCGAGCTCAAGGACCGGCTTCTGCGCACGCTCGCGGAGATGGAGAATTTGCGCCGCCGCACCGAAAAGGAAGTGGCCGACGCCAAGCTTTACGGCGTTTCGAGCTTCGCCCGCGATATGCTGAGCTTTGCCGATAATCTGCGCCGTGCCGTGGACAATATCCCGGATGACTTGCGCAAAAGCGCCGATAGCGCGGTCAAGACCCTGACCAGCGGCCTTGAGGTGATCGAGCGCGACTTTATCGGCCGCCTGGCGCGTCATGGCGTCAAGAAATTGGAGCCGCTCGGCGGCAAGTTCGACCCCAACCTGCACGAGGCTCTCTATGAGGTCCCGGACGAGACGGTGCCGAACGGTACGGTCGTGAAGGTCGTCGAAGACGGCTATACAATCGGGGAGCGTGTTCTGCGGCCAGCGAAAGTGGGCATTTCACGCGCCGGGGCCAAAACAAGCTGAAGCGCGCCCGGAACGGAATTCGGGCATCGCGAGGCGTGGACATGGTCTAGACTCGACCGCAGGGGCGGCAGCCTAAGGGCCGCTCCGTGAGACGTCCGCAAGCGGTTTAGGAGGTATCGTTTGGTCGATGCGACGGCGCACCGCCAGGCCGACGAGATCCGGCGGCGACTGATCGAATCTTCACAGGACGCGATCGTCGGCAAGGATCTCGACGGCATTATCGTGAGCTGGAACCAGGCCGCGGAGCAGCTCTTCGGCTATACCGCAGACGAAGCGATCGGCCTGCCGATCGCGATCCTGATCCCGCCCGAACGGCTGGCCGAGGAAACCATCATTCTCGACCGCATCCGCAGCGGCATCAAAGTCGATCATTACGAAACGATCCGCCGCCGCAAGGACGGCAGTTTCATCGATATCTCGCTCAGCATCTCGCCCATCAGAGATGCGGAGGGAAATGTCATCGGCGCATGCAAGATCGCCCGCGACATTACCGAGCGCAAGCGCGCCGAGGAGAAGAGTCAGCTTGTCCTGCGCGAGATCAACCACCGGGTCAAAAATCTGTTCTCGGTTGCGAGCGGCATGTTGAGCGTCAGCGCCCGCTCTGCCGCAACGCCGTCGGAACTGGCGGCGGCGGTTCGCGGCCGGCTCACCGCCATGGCGCGGGCGCAGGAATTGATTCTGCCCGACCTTTCCGGCGATCTGACCAGCGGCATCAAAACTGCCACCTTCGCCGAATTGGCGCGGGCGATTTTATCGCCGTTCGAAGATGCAAGAGCCGGCACGAAGCGCGTGCAGATCGAGGGGCCCGACGTGACGTTGGGGCCGAGCGCCGTCACCAATTTGGCGCTGCTGCTGCACGAGTTCGCGACGAATGCTGCCAAATATGGTGCGCTTTCCGAATCGAGCGGCAAGGTCAAGGTCGCTTGGCGGGCCACCGGCGAGACGCTTCAGCTCGATTGGGCCGAACGCAACGGTCCGCCGCTGACCGCTAAAGCGGGCGAAGCGACAGGCTTTGGTTCCGTCCTGATTGACCGCATCGTCTGCGATCAACTCGGCGGCAAAATCGTCCGACATTGGAAGCCGGAAGGGCTGGCCATCGAAGTCGGCCTGCCGCTGCAACCGCTGGCCCGTTAGTCCAAGCAGCTTTCTCTAAGCGGCCCTGTCCTCGGCCCTGCCCTTGGCACGCGCGGCGCAGGTCGCGCGCAGACGGTTCACTTCTTCTTCCGTCAGAAGATCGATCCCGACAAATCGATTCTCGGCATCGCCGGCCCGGATCAGTTCATCGAGCTTGGCCTGGATCGCTGCACCGTCGCGATTCTGCGAACTCTGGATGAGGAACACCATGAGGAAGGTGATGAGGCTGGTTGCCGTATTGGCGACAAGCTGCCACGTGTCCGAATAGTGAAAAGACGGGCCCAGAATGCCCCAAATCACAATCAGCGAAAGCGAGAGGCCGAAAGCCATCGGATGGCCGGTGACATGCGCGCAGCCGGCCGCGAACTTTGAAAAAATGTCTTTCATGACGACACACAAAATGAACAAGGGTTCCGCCGGAAACAATTTCGGCGCGCAAAAGTTCCGCTGAAGGCGGGGTGCGCTTCAGGCGGAACCGAAAGGCAGCGATCTGGTTAGTCCCCCACCTTCAACAAGGAGGACGAGATCATGAGTTTCGGAAAAGGCCTTTTGCTTTGGCTGATCGGTATTCCGATTCCGGTCATCATTCTGCTCGCGCTTTTCTTGCATCACTGAGCGAGTCAGTTCGCGGCAAGACCATCCGGCGACGAGCCGGATGGTTTCGTCACGCGCCGCAATGTCAAATTGATGCGGGCACCGCCCAAGAGGTCGGACGTGCGGGCCACGATGCGCGCGACGCCGTGATAAGCGAGGCGCGCATCGCCAGCGAGGACGAGC
>NZ_CANSHK010000017.1:0-58884 GCF_947646745.1 uncultured Methylovirgula sp.
TTTCCGCCAGCGCATCGGATTCATCCGAAAACCGCTTCGCACTTTTCGGTCCGATCGTGACAGTTTCCGCCAGCGCATCGGATTCATCCGAAAACCGCTTCGCACTTTTCGGTCCGATGCTTTAGACTCGCGCCGTGTTCGAAAGCCTCTATCAATCCTTCACCGAGACGGCCGACGCGTCGCAATCCGCCGCGCGCCTTGCCGCTTTGCGCGCCGAATTGGCAAAACACGCTCTCGACGGTTTTATCGTCCCCCGCGCGGACCGGCATCAGAACGAAAACGTGCCGGCCTCGGAAGAGCGGCTTGCTTGGCTCACCGGCTTCACCGGCTCGGCCGGGCTTGCCATCGTGCTCAAGGACCGGGCGGTCCTTTTCGTCGACGGCCGCTACACGATCCAGGTCCGCGAGCAGGTTGACCTTGCTGTCGTCGAACCGATTCCCCTTGCGACGACAAGCCCGGAGAAATGGCTCGAAAGCCATCTGCCCGCCGGAACCAGATTGGGCTACGAACCTTGGCTGCACACGCCGGGACAGATCGAGCGTTATGAAAAGGCCGCCAAGGCCGCCGGCGCGGAGCTCGTCGCCGCCGAGCCAAATCCGATCGATGCGGTCTGGTCCGATCGGCCTGCGCCGCCGCATGGGATGGTCAGGCGTCATCCGCAAAAATTTGCCGGCGAATCGGCAAAGAAAAAGCTCGCACGCATCGCCGCCGCGCTGGGCAAGGCCGATGCCCTCCTCGTCAGCGACCCGCACGCTGCCGCCTGGGCCTTCAACATCCGCGGCGCGGACGTCACCTATACTCCCCTGCCGCTCGCCTTTGCCTTGATCCCGCGTGCGGGCAAGCCGCGGCTTTACATCGACGCATCTAAACTCCAATCCGAGCCGCGCGCCTATCTTGAGGATTTGGCTGAGATCGCCACGCCTTCGGCGCTCGAAGCGGATCTCGCGCGGCTTGGCGCGGATGCGAAACGCGTGCTCTTCGATGCCGCGACCGTGCCGGTGAAATTGACCCGCGTGCTGAAAGAGGCCGGCGGCACGCCGGACATCGGCCAAGACCCGATCGCGCTGATGAAGGCGCGTAAGAACGATGCTGAGCTCGAGGGCATGCGGGCCGCGCATCGGCGCGATGGCGTGGCCATCGTACGGTTCCTGCGCTGGTTTTCGGATGAAGCGCCCAAGGGCAAACTGACCGAGATCGGCGCGGCGCAGGCGCTCGAAACCTTTCGCCGCGAGACTGGCAAGCTGAAGGACTTGTCTTTTCCGACGATCTCCGCCGCCGGCCCCAATTCGGCGATCCCGCATTACCGCGTGACCGAGGCCACCAACCGCCGGATCAGACGCGGCATTTTTCTCATCGATTCCGGCGGCCAGTACGAAGACGGCACGACCGATATCACCCGCACGCTCGCTGTCGGCGTGCCGACGCAGGAAATGCGCGACCGCTTCACCCGCGTCCTCAAGGGCCACATTGCCATCGCCCGCGCTGTCTTCCCGCACGGCACGACGGGCGCACAGATCGACGCCTTGGCGCGCCTGTCGCTTTGGCAAGCCGGATTGGATTTCGATCACGGCACCGGCCACGGCGTCGGCGCCTATCTATCGGTCCATGAGGGGCCGCAGCGCATTTCCAAGCTCAGCAATGTCGCCCTCGAACCGGGCATGATTCTGTCGAACGAGCCCGGCTATTACAAAGCCGGCCATTTCGGCATCCGCATCGAGAACCTCGTCGTCGTCGTGCCGCTCAAGATCAAGGGCGCCGAACGCGACATGCTCGGTTTCGAGACCATCACTTTCGCACCGATCGATCTTTCGCTCGTCGA
The DNA here is from genome assembly GCF_947646745.1 of uncultured Methylovirgula sp. Classification (NCBI taxonomy): domain Bacteria; kingdom Pseudomonadati; phylum Pseudomonadota; class Alphaproteobacteria; order Hyphomicrobiales; family Beijerinckiaceae; genus Methylovirgula; species uncultured Methylovirgula sp. The sequence goes on from NZ_CANSHK010000017.1 coordinate 1,820, forward strand.
GCCCAAACTGCTCGACGCGACAGGAATCGCCTGGCTCGATGCGTATCACGCCAAAGTCACCAAGCTGCTCGCGCCGGATCTCGGACGCGACGAGCGGCAATGGCTGAAACAAGCAACGCGGCCGATCGGCGGCGCGACGAAGCGGCCGAAGCGCCGCAAGGGCAAGCATGACCATCGTTGAGAATGTCTCGGATACGGCCTTTTGGGTCGCGCATTACCGGGCGCTCGAAAGCGCTCGGCCGGACGCCTTGTTCAAAGACCCGCTGGCGCAGCGCCTTGCCGGCGCGCATGGTGCGGCGATCGCGCGCGCGATCCCAGGCCGGGTGATGACCGGTTGGATCGTCTCGATCCGCACCATCATCATCGACGATTTTCTGCGCACGGCGATCGGCGAAGGCGTCGATCTTATCCTCAACCTCGGCGCCGGTCTCGATACGCGCCCCTATCGGCTCGACTTCATCGACAAGGCGACTTGGATCGAAGTCGATTATCCCGACGTCATCGCCTACAAGGAGAAGCAGCTTGCGGGCGAGACGCCGCGCTGCCGGCTCGAACGCGTCAAGCTCGATCTCGCCGATGTCGCCGCCCGGGGGAAATTTCTCGCCGAGATGGGTGCGCGCAGCCAAAACATCCTGGTTTTGACCGAGGGCGTCCTACCCTATCTCGACAACGATGCCGTCGGCGCCTTGGCGAATGATCTACGCGCTCAAGAAAATATTCGCTTTTGGATCGCCGATTATATGGCGCCGCAGGTTCTGCGCTTTCGACGCCGGATGTCGCGGACGCATCTGCGCAACGCCGCGTTCAAATTCGCGCCGAGCGATTGGTTCGAATTTTTCGGCAGCCGCGGCTGGCACGTGCGCGCCATGCGCTATTACGTCGAAGAGGCGACCAGACTGCATCGGCCGATCCAATTGCCTTTGCCTTACCGGCTTTTGATGAGCCTGCGCTCGGTCTTTGCGACGCCCGAACAACGCAAGAATTTCGGCAAGTTCGCCGGTTTCGCCCTGCTTGCCCCGAACGGCTAGTCCCGCGCCTTCGCGACGAGCTTCAGCCAGGCGTCTTCGTCGATCGTTTCAATGCCAAGTTCCTTTGCCTTGGCGAGTTTCGAACCCGCGCCGGGTCCCGCAACGACAAGGTCGGTATTCTTCGACACCGACGCTGCGACTTTGGCACCAAGCCGCTCGGCCTGGGCCTTGGCTTCGTCGCGCGTCAAACGCTCCAGCGAGCCGGTAAAGACGACGGTCTTGCCCGCGACGGGACTTGAGGCGGCAACCGCCTCCATCGGCACGACGCTGACGTATTTGAGCAGCGCGTCAAGTTCGTCTTCATTGTGCTTTTCGGCAAAAAAGTCGGCGACCGCTTCGGCCACCACCGCGCCAAGACCCTCGATATTGTCGATCTCGGCGCGCGCCTCCGAGCCTTCGCGAGCCGCGCGCGCCGTCTCGCGCAAGGCCTCGAACGTGCCGAAATGGCGCGCGAGCCGGCGCGCATTGGTCTCTCCGACATGGCGGATGCCGAGCGCGAAAATGAAACGATTGAGCGCAATCTCCCGCCGCGCCTCGATGGCGGCAAAGAGATTGCGCACCGAGGTCTCGCCGTAGCCTTCGCGGTCGGCGAGCTTCGTCTCGGCCCTCGCGTCCCGCGCGGCGAGCGTAAAAATATCGTCCGGCTTGGTGATCAGCCCTTCGGCATAGAATTGCTCGATCTGCTTATCGCCAAGGCCTTCGATGTCGAAGGCGAGCCGCGACACGAAATGCTTCAACCGCTCTTTCGCTTGCGCCTTGCAGATGAGGCCGCCGGTGCAGCGGCGCACGACATCGGTGCCGCCGTCGCTCGTCTCGCGGATCGCGGCCGAGCCGCAAACCGGACAGACATGCGGAAATTCATAAAGCTTGGCGTGCTTCGGCCGCTTCTCCAGCACGACGCCGAGGATTTGCGGTATCACGTCGCCGGCGCGCTGCAGGCGCACCGTATCGCCGATGCGGATATCCTTGCGCGCAATTTCGTCTTCATTGTGCAGAGTCGCATTGGAGACGACGACGCCGCCGACGGTGACAGGTTCAAGCCGTGCAACCGGCGTCAGTGCGCCGGTGCGGCCGACCTGGATCTCGATGTCGCGCAAGATCGTCGTCGCCTGCTCGGCCGGGAATTTATGCGCCACGGCCCAGCGCGGGGCGCGCGAGACGAAGCCGAGCCGGTCCTGCAGCGCCAAATCATCGATTTTGTAGACGACGCCATCGATGTCATAGGGCAACGCAGCGCGGCGATTCTCGATCTCATGATAGTGCCGCAGCAAATCCGCCGCCGAGTGACACAGCACGGTCAGCCGATTGACTGGCAGGCCGTAGTGCCGGAAGGCCTCGATCATGCCGATCTGCGTCGCCGCCGGCATGGCGCTCACCTCGCCCCAGGCATAAGCGAAGAAGTGCAGCGGCCGCGACGCGGTGATCGAAGGGTCGAGCTGGCGCAGCGAGCCCGCCGCGGAATTGCGCGGATTGGCGAAAAGCGGCTTGCCGGCCTCGGCCTGACGCGCATTGAGCGCGGCGAAATCGGTGCGTGTCATATAGACCTCGCCGCGCACTTCGAGCACAGCCGGCGGCGCGTGCTTCAAGACATGCGGGATTTCGCCGATCGTCTTGACATTGGCGGTGACGTCCTCGCCCTCATAGCCGTCGCCGCGGGTCGCCGCCTGAACGAGTTGGCCATGCTCGAAGCGCAGAGAGCACGAGAGACCGTCGATCTTGGGCTCGGCCGTCATCGCCAGCGGCGCATCGGCCGCGAGGCCCAAAAAACGCCGCACGCGCGCGACGAAGTCTTCGACCTCGGCATCGTCAAAGACGTTGCCGAGCGAGAGCATCGGCACTTTGTGCCGGACCTTGGCAAATTTCTCCGAAGGCGTCGCGCCGACGCGCTGGCTCAGCGATTTTTCATTGACGAATTCGGGATGCGCCTTTTCCAACGCCTCATAGCGGTGCCGCAGCGCATCATAGGCTGCGTCGGTTATTTCCGGCGCGTCTTCGCGATAATAAAGCGCATCGTGATGCGCGATCTCCGCGCCGAGGCGGGCGTATTCTGCGCGCGCGGCAGCAAGATCGCCGGCGGTCTTGCTCGTGGTCTTGGATTTTGTCACGCCCGAAATTTAGCGCATCCCTTGCCGAAGGGAAATGCGGCTTACGCAGCCCGAGGCCCAGGACTAATACTTGGCGACGACCGGCGTCGCGGGCGCGAACAAATCGAAATGATAATCGATGCTGGCGCGGGCCGTGTGAAACGACGTCCGCGTCATATAGCCGATATCCACGCCCGGAGCTGGCGAGAAGGATTTCCACCACGCCCCGACGAACGAATAGACATAATCGGCGCGGATCGACCAATTGTCGTTAATCGCGTATTCGGCCCCGGCACCGACGAGGTTTTGCCGTCCGATACGAAAGCGTGTTTCCGTTGCCGAACCGCTGAAACCCGCCGCGCTATAATAAGATTTGGTCGTTGCGTAAGGCACGCCGCCTTGGATGAAGATCAAGAGTCGATCGAAGGCATAGCCCACGCGTCCCTCGATGCCGCCGAAGCTCTCGATCCGCGTGCCAAAACTCGCCGGCCCAAGCACCGTCAGGTTGGTCGACTGGCCGTTGATGCCGGACCAAGCGGCATCGCCCTCGATACCGATCACCAGATGGTCGCCGACCAGCGGCATATTGCTGAGCTGATAATTATAACCGACTTGCAAGCCAATGGCGCCGCCGTGTTGCGTCAAACCGCCTTGCCCGGAGGCAAAGCCCGCGCCGGTCGTCACAGCGAAGGGGTAGGACGCGTGATCGATGCCGTAACCGCCGCTGACGCCGGCATAAAATCCGGTCCAGCTGAAAGCCGGGGGTACGGGTGCAACCGACATGACCGGCGGCTTTTCGGTCGGCAGGTCGGCGGCGATCGCCGTGCCGCAAATTGCAATCAATTCAAAACTTAAAATTATCGGCGCGAGAAACTGCGCTGAAGTGATCGGCAAACGAATCATTTGAGCACCGTCTGCTTTGCAAATTGCATTCAGAATGCCAAATCGGCCGCGCAAGGCAAGGTTCAGCCTTGGGCATTTGCTGAATTCTCCAGCATGAGTTGCATAAGCGCCGCACCCTATCCGACAGTGGTTGATCCGCGACAAATTACAGGTCCGGATTGCATCATTGCGCAGACGGCGCGCGGGCCGACGCCTCCGATCAAATTCAGGTCCGGCCGTTCATCAAGCGGCCGGCGGCGGCGCGGGCTTCCGCGGTAATCGTCGCGCCGGCCAGCATGCGCGCGATCTCTTCCCGCCGCGCCGCCTTCGTCAGGGGCAGAACCCGGGTCGCAACGCGCTCGCCCTCGCCTATCGCGTCCTTGATGATACGCAAATGTCCGCCGGCTTGTGCCGCGACCTGCGGTGCATGCGTCACGGCGAGAACCTGAACCCCGCCGGCAAGCCGGGCTAGCCTTTGGCCAATGGCATCGGCGACTGCGCCGCCGGCTCCCGTATCGATTTCGTCGAAGACCAGCGTCGGGGCGGAGCCGCGATCAGCGAGGACGACTTTGAGCGCCAACATGAAGCGTGCCAGTTCGCCGCCGGAGGCGACCTTCATCAACGGCCCCGGCCGGGTGCCGGGATTGGTCTTCACCCAAAATTCGACCTGATCGATGCCTTCCGCGCTCGCAGCTGCCGGATCCGATTGGAATTTCACGATGAACTGCGCCGCTTCCAATTTCAGCGGCGGCAATTCCGCATTGACCGCCTGTTCGAGATGCGCGGCGGCACGCTGGCGCGACGCAGATAAGGCCTTGGCCGTTTGCTGATAGGCGGCAGCCGCCGCCGAGGCCGCCGCGCGGAGCTGGGCGAGCCGGGCTTCGCCGGCTTCGAGCCGGGCAAGATCGCCGCCGAGCGTCTCCTTGAGCGCCGGCAAAGCATCGACGGCGACGCCAAATTTGCGGCTCGCAGCGCGCAAAGCAAAAAGCCGTTCCTCGACGCGCTCCAATTCGCCCGGATCATGCCCTGCCAATCGCAAAGCCTCGGAAAGCGATTGACGGGCGGCATCAAAGGCGGACAGCGCCGCATCGAGTGCGCTGACGACGGGCGCGAGCAGCTCCGGCGCCTGGACCTGGCGCCGCCCCAATCGACGCAGGGCCGAAGCCATGGCCGACAAGGGCGCGCTTTCGCCGCCGACCGCCTCCGCCGCATCGCGCAGTTCGCCGCTGACTTTCTCCGCCTGCATCAGGGCTTGGCGGCGTTCGGCAAGCGCCTCTTCTTCGCCCGGCGCAACGGCGAGCTTGGCCAATTCGGCATGCGCATGGGCGAGATAGTCGGCATCGCGGCGCGCCTGTTCGATCCGCGCCGCCTCGGCGGCCGCCTCCGCCTCCGCCCCGCGCAACGCCTTATAGGCGGCACGCACCGCCTCGCGAGCGCCGCCGAGCCCGCCGAATGCGTCGAGCAAAGCCCGATGGGCATCCGAATTGACGAGCGCGCGATCGTCGTGCTGGCCGTGAATTTCCACGAGTTCACGGGTGATCGCCCGCAAAGCCTGTGCGCTGACCGGCTGGTCATTGACGAAGGCGCGGGTCCGCCCATCCTCCATCTGCACCCGGCGCAGGATCAGCGCGCCATCGATCGCGATGTCCTGCGCCTGCGCCGCGGCCAAGGCGGGATGGCTCACGGGCAATTCAAAGACGGCCGTGACCTGCCCCTGCGGCGCCCCCTGGCGCACAAGCGTCCCATCGCCGCGCGCGCCGAGGGCCAGCGAAAAGGCATCGAGCAAGATGGATTTTCCGGCGCCGGTTTCGCCGGTCAACACCGTCAGGCCGCGGTCGAACTCGAGATCGAGCTTTTCGATCAGCACGATGTCGCGGATGGCAAGCTGAACGAGCATAAGACAACCACCGCGGCCGGAAGGCCGACGCTGCTCAAGGCAAAAGGACACCCGAACCGCGCCGGAATAAACCATGAACAGCCGAGTCGGACAAGGGCTACGTGAAGCCCTTTAACTCAACCAAAGGCTAGCCGACGTTGTGGAAAACCTTGGAAATCCAGGAGGTGGGATCCTCCTGCGGGTGATAGCCGCCTTCCTGCAATTTTGCATAGGCGTCCTTGTACCAAGGCGAGTCGGGGAAATTGTGCCCGAGGACCGCCGCCGCTGTCTGCGCCTCGTTGACGATCCCGAGCGCGAGATAGGCCTCCTCAAGCCGCAGCAGCGCCTCTTGGGCATGACGCGTGCTTTGATAATTCGCCAGCACGTCGCGGAAACGGTTGATGGCGCCGGTATAATTATGCTGCTTCAAATAATAGCGGCCGATCATCATGTCCTGGCCGGCGAGTTGATCGCGCGCCACCTGCAATTTGTAGCGGGCGTCGTCGGCATATTGCGATTTCGGGAATTTGTCGATGAGCTGCTGGAAGACGACCGCCGCCTTGCGGGCGCGGTCCTGGTCGCGCGTCACGTCGGGGATCTGGTTATAATAAGACATGGCCTCGAGGTAATAGACATAGTCGAGGTCGGGCGCCTGGGCATAACGGCCGATATAACGCTGCGCCGTGCCGATCGCGTCGTCGTAATTGCCGTTTTGATATTGCGTGAACGTTTCCATCAGCAGGGCTTTGCTTTCCCACTGCGAGAACGTGTACTGCTTCTCAAGCGCGGCGTATTTCTTAGTCGCCTTGTCGTAATTGTGGGTTCTGATGTCGACGAGGCCCTGATTGTAGAGCGTCTCGGGCGGCGTATCGGGAATGATCTTGGTTTCGTACTTCTCGCCGCTGAACAAATTCATCGGATTGAACGAGCCGAGCGAATCGAGAGAACTCGAGCAGGCCGCGACCGGCAAGGCCAGCGCCAACAGGCCCGCAGCCTGCCCCAAACGGCGCAGCGGAACCAAGGCAAAATGCATGCGGAACAACTCGACCATGGTTCGATACTCGGCAGCAGGCTGAGAACGCGCCGGTCTTGGCGCGAAACACGAGCCGAAGCTAAGTCCTCGGCCCGATAAGAGGCATTTCTGTGGCAGCCCCGGAGCCTTAGAGCATCACTGGGCGCGGGCAAAGGCCCTCGCGCGCGGCAAACGCCGCGTTGGCAAGCCTGTGTTGCAGATCAGCAACCGCCTTGTCCACAAGCCGGGAGTTGTGCTGACGAAATGAGGCCGGCCGCAGCCCCTGGAGCGCGGCCGGTTTGAAGTCGGTTAGTTCGATTGCCGGCGCAGGAACGCCGGAATCTCCAACTGCTCTTCTTCGATCGAACGCTGCGGTGCCGTGCGGCCCTGATGCGCGTCGAGCGCCGCCTGAACCTGGCGCGGCGCAGGCTGCTGAACCGCGCGCTTGCCATATTCGGCGTGAACGGGGTTCGGCTGAGCGAGCCTCGGCGCCTGGGCCGGAAGCCTCGCCACCGGCTCGCGCGCCGGTGCGGCGGGACGCGGCTCGTCGTGCCGGCTGACGCCGAATGCAGCGAGACGCTCCAGCAAAGTTTTACGCTGCTGCGGTTCGACTGGCTCGCCGCGCTGAGCCCGAATCTGTTTTTGCGCCGGGATCGGCAGATCCTCGATCTGCGGCATGCGCTGAGGCCGCACGACCGGTGATTCCGCCGCCGGCGGAATGAACGGGCCGGGATCGAAGGCTTCCTGGTCATGCACAGGAGCCGGCGCCGGCTCGACATATTGCGGTGCGGCCTGGCGCACCGGCTGCAGATGCACGCCGCGCGTGGTCGCCGGCTGGGCTGGCTGCGGTGCCGGCTGCTCGACGAAGGTGATCGGCTGTTCCTCGACGCTTGGCGCCGCCTCGATCGCAAGCGGACGCGCTTTGACCGGCTCGCTGCTGCGAACCTCGGTGCGGATGCGCAGCCGCTCCGCCGCCGCCGCGATCCGATGCTCGTTGTCGCCCAGCGCCGGCATTTCGTCGCTGTCGATGCCGGTCGCGACGACCGACACGCGGACCATGCCGTCCAAGTTCTGATCGAAGGTGGCGCCGAGGATGATATTGGCGTCCTCGTCGACTTCCTGGCGGATACGGCTCGCCGCCTCGTCCACTTCGTAAAGGGTGAGGTCGTTGCCGCCGGTGATCGAAATGAGCAGGCCTCTCGCCCCCTTCATCGAGACTTCATCGAGCAGCGGATTGGCGATCGCGGCCTCGGCGGCGAGAACGGCGCGCTTCTCGCCCGTCGCTTCGCCGGTGCCCATCATCGCCTTGCCCATTTCCCGCATCACGGCACGGACATCGGCAAAATCGAGATTGATGAGGCCTTCCTTCACCATCAAATCGGTGATGCAGGCAACGCCCGAATAAAGTACCTGGTCGGCCATTGCGAACGCATCCGCAAAGGTCGTCTTCTCATTGGCGATGCGGAAGAGATTCTGGTTTGGGATGACGATCAGCGTATCGACCGACTTCTGCAGTTCGAGAATGCCGGCATCGGCGACGCGCATGCGCCGCACGCCCTCGAACTGGAAGGGCTTGGTGACGACGCCAACGGTCAGAATGCCCAGCTCGCGCGCAGTCTGCGCGATGATCGGTGCGGCGCCCGTTCCGGTGCCGCCGCCCATGCCGGCGGTGACGAAGCACATGTGCGCGCCGGACAGATGATCGCGAATTTCCTCGATCACCTCCTCTGCGGCGGCGCGGCCGACTTCAGGCTGCGAACCGGCGCCCAGGCCCTCGGTGACCTGCAGGCCCATCTGGATGATCCGATCCGCGCGCGACGACATCAGCGCCTGCGCATCGGTATTGGCGACGATGAAATCGACGCCGATGAGACCGGAGACGATCATGTTGTTGACGGCGTTTCCCCCTGCGCCGCCGACGCCGCACACCATGATGCGGGGCTTCAGTTCCCTCAGTTCTGGAGCCTTGAGATCGATCGACATTGTGTGGCCTCTTGACGTTGGAGCGCACCTTCAGGGCGCCCGCATTGTTGTCCCTTTACGCCGAAGAACGAATCAGCCGCCGCGCTTATCGTTCTTCTCTTACCAACTAAAAACTTTCTCTCAACCATTGCCCGACGCGAGCGAAATAGCCGCTCGTGTCATTTGCTTGCTCCACACCGCGCCGGCGCGGGCGGAAATATTCGATCTTCGCCGCCTGCGGATAGACCAAAAGGCCGACCGAAGCGGAAAAGCTCGGACTCTTCGCCGATTCCGGAAGCCCTTGAATTCCAAGGGGTCGGCCAAGGCGAATCTGGCCGGAGAGGATGCGCTTGGTGGCCTCGGCCATGCCGGTCATCTGGCTTGCGCCGCCGGTCAAGATGAAGCGCGAGGCGGAGCTTGTGGGAAAGCCCGCCTTTTTCAAACGGTCGCGCACGAGTTCCAAAATTTCTTCGACGCGCGGGCGGATTATTCGCACCAGTTGCGATTTTGGCACATGCATCGGCTGATCGCCGTCCTCGCCGGCCAAGGTCACTGCCAGCGTTTCGCGCTCGTCGGACACCGAAGCGATGCAGGCGCCATAAAGCGTCTTCAGGCGCTCGGCGTCGGCTAATCTTGTGTTGAAGCCGCGGGCAATATCCATCGTGACGTGATTGCCGCCGAGCGCCAAGGCATCGACGTGAACCAGGCTGCCGCCGGAAAAGACGCCGACCGAGGTGGTGCCGCCGCCCATATCGATGACCGTCGTGCCGAGCTCGACCTCGTCATCGACGAGAGCGGCAAGGCCCGCGGCATAAGGCGTCGCGACGACCGCTTCGACCGCAAGATGGCAGCGTTCGACCGCGAGCATCAGATTGCGCACCGCGGTCGCATCGCTGCTGACGATATGCATATCGGCCGCGAGATTGTCGCAAACCATGCCTTTCGGATCGCGGACGTTGCGCATGTCGCCGAGCGCAAAGCCGGTCGGCAGCGAATGCAGCACCGCCTTGCCCTGCTCTAGCGTTCGCGCCGCGCAGGCTTCGAGCACGCGATGCACGTCGGCCTCCGCAACCGCCCGTTCGCCGATGCGAACCGACGCCTGGTAATGCTGCGAGCCGATCCGGCCGCCGGTGATGTTGACGATAACGCTCTCGACCTGCACCCCGGCCATCCGCTCCGCCGCGTCGACGGCACGGCGGATCGCGGCTTCCGCCGCTTCGAGGTCGACGATCACGCCGCCCTTCAACCCGGCCGAGCGTTGATGCCCGATGCCGAGGATACGGCAGCGATGCGTGCGCCCGCGCAAAGCCTCCATCGCCTCGACCGGATCAAGCCGCGCGATGAGACAAACGATCTTGGAGGTGCCGATGTCGAGCGCCGACAGGACGGCCGTTTTACGCGCTGGGAGTGCCCGCATGCGCGGCGGCAGGCTCATGTCCGTGCGCCTTTCTTTTTCGATTTTTGTGCCAGCACAGCGGCGCGCGCGGCCGCAGCATTTTCGGTTAAGCGGACAAACATCCGGCCCGGCACGCGAAGATCGATCAACAAAATGTCCTTGTCGAGGACATGATCCTCGCGCTGGAGTTTGGCGAGTTCGGCGACGGCCGCGGCTGCACCGATTTCCGGCAGGGCGACCTCGACCTGATTGTCGATCTGCAACGTCCAGCGCCGGCCGGCGACGAGCATGCCGGCCTTGATGCGCGGCTTGAGGTCGCCGGCTGCGGCGAGCAGCGCCATATATTCGTCGATCCGCATATTGGCCCCGGGGCCGACGACCAAAGGCAGCGCGGCAAAGCGCCGGTCGTCATAGGTGTCGATCGCGGTGCCGTCCGCGGCAACGATCTTGACCGTGCCGTCCATTTGCCAAAGCGCATAAGGTTTGCGCTCTTCGATATCGATGACGACGCGGCCGGGGTAGAGCTTGGTGATGCTCGCATCCTTGACCATCGGCAGCGTCTTCAGCCGCGCCCGAACGGTCCGGACATCGAGAAAAGGCAGCGAATCCTTGGCGCCGATGCCGGTGACGGCGATGACCTCCTGCTGCGTCAACGCATGAGTTCCGGAGATCGTTACCGTGCGGATGGCAAAGCCCGCAACGCGCGCGGCATAATCCGCCACGCTGCCCTCGGCGGCGACGAAGGTGGAATATTCGCCGCCAAGCCGCGCCCCATAAAGCCCGACGCCAAGAAACAGACCGAGCGCCATGATCGTGCCGACGCCGCGCGCGGTGAGCACAAGAAGGAGCCGGTCAGCCAAGGACGGCGCCCGGCGCGCCAGGGAACGCCGGCCGTAATCGGCCGCAAAGACCGGCACCGGCGCGATATTGGCAACTCCAGCATAGACCGGCGCGGAGGGTTGGAAGCCTTCAAAGGCCTCCCTCACCGGTCGCAGGAGGCGTCTTCCACCATCCATTTGACAAGCTCACCGAACGTCAGGCCGGCATGTGCGGCGATTTCGGGCACAAGCGATGTGGCGGTCATGCCGGGCTGCGTGTTGACTTCCAAAATGACGAGTTCGCCCGTACCCCCGGGGCGATCGTCATAGCGAAAATCAGCACGGCTTACGCCGCGACACCCGAGCGCCTTGTGCGCCTTGAGCGTCAACTCTTGGACAAAGTGGTAAATATTTTCTTTAAGATTTGCCGGAAGTTCATGCACGGACCCGCCGGCGGCATATTTCGCATTATAATCGTACCAGCCACCGTCCGCGGCTTTGATTTCAATGACATCATAGGCTTTGTTGCCGATGACGGCACAGGTCAATTCGCGCCCTGCGACATAGCGCTCGACGAGCACGTCGTCGCCATGCGCCCAGTCCTCGCGCGTTAACTCTTGCGGGGGGTGAAGCTGATCACCCTTGACGATGAAAACGCCGAAGGACGAACCCTCGGCGAGCGGTTTCACCACATAAGGCGGCGGCAGGACATGCGCCTTGGCGGCCGTGAGCCGATCGACGGTGCGGCTTTCGGCGACCGGCAGGCCGGCTGCCTTCAAGACGTCCTTGGCGCGGTCCTTGCGCATGGCGAGCGCCGAAGCCAGCACGCCCGAATGGGTATAGGGAATCCGCAGCATTTCGAGAACGCCTTGGATGATGCCGTCCTCGCCATAAGGCCCGTGCAGGGCATTGAAAGCGACATCGGGCTTGAGATCGGCGAGCACCCGGCCGACGTCGCGGCCGACATCAACCTCGGTGACCTTGAACCCCTGTTCGGCCAGCGCCCCGGCACAAGCCGCCCCCGAGCGCAGCGACACGTCTCTTTCGGCGGAAAACCCGCCGAGCAGGACGGCAACATGCTTTTTCATTTTTCTATCCGCAGATGACCGGTGAATCGCTCGAAGAGCGGGCCGCCCGCCTCCCCTACGGCGAAAATTATCCCTTTGCCAGAGCCTTACTCGCTCGGCTTCGACAAAAACTTGAAGCCTTGCCGGGTCAGGATTTTCACCGCCGCCTGGGAGGTGAGGAAAGCCTCGAAGCTTGCCGCATTGGCATTCTTCGAACTCGCGACGACCGCGACAGGATAAACGATCGGCGCGTGGCTGTCGGCGGGAAAAACATCAACGACGCGGACTTTCGGCTCGGCTTTCGCGTCGGTCGCATAGACGACGCCGAATTTGGCTTCGCCGCGCGCCACGAGCGCGAGAGCGTCACGGACATTGCTGGCCTGCGCCAGCTTGGGTTCCACCGCACTCCAGACCCCGAGCTCGGTGAAGGCCTCTTTGGCGTAGATCCCCGCCGGGCAGGACGCCACCGTGCAGACGGCGATCTTGCCGTCGCCGGTAAACGCCGCGAGATCGAAGCCGGGGGCGATTTTGAGCTTTGTGCCGCCGCCGGCCGGTTCGACGAGGACAAGATTATTGCCGAGCAAATCGCGGCGCGTGCCGGGCGCTAGAAGATTTTTCTTCTGCAAATAATCGATCCATTTGGTGTCGGCCGAGATGAAGACATCTGCCGGCGCGCCCTGCTCGATCTGTTTGGCGAGCACGCCGGACGAGCCATAAGAAATGGCCACGGCCTGGCCCTTCGCCTGAACGAAAATGGGCTGGATCGCGTTAAGCGCCGTCGCAAGGCTTGCCGCTGCGAAGACGACGAGCTTGCCGCTCGTCTGTGCGAAGGCCGCGCCGGCTGGCGCCAGCACGAGCATTCCGAGGGCACAAAAAGCCACGATCCGCCGGACTGAAACGAACATCCTACCCCCGAAGAGCCTTGCGACGGCAGCGCCAAACGCCGAAATCGAGCGGGTTTATGCAATGATTAAGACGCATCGTGCAATAATAAACTATACACGAGTTTATATAGCTTGCCGCGCAAAAACCCGTCTTCGCCCATGCCCCCGCCGCCCGATCTATCCGTCCCAGCACCGCTGATCGAGGCCGTCAAAATCGGCGGCGCGCAGACGAAGCCTGGCGACGTAACCTATCGGGTTCTCGATCCAGGCCGCGAGGAAGAATTAGGCGCCAAACCAACGCCGCCGCAGCCCGCCGCCAAAAGCGGCGAGAAGCGGAGCGAGGCGCGCCGCCGGACGCGCCTGCTCTCCGGTAAAATTCTCGATCTCGAGAACAAATTTCTCATCGACTGCCAAATCAACAATCGTTCCGCGCATGGCGTGCGGTTGATCCTTGTCGCGAAAATCAAAGTGCCGCGGCGGTTTCGTCTGTTCAGCGATATCGACGGTGAGCTCGCCGAGGCCGTCGTCGCCTGGCAACGCGGCCAGAATATCGGCGCGACTTTCATAAAAAATAGGCCCGCCGCGCTGACGTCGGCGGAAATCACCGCCCTCCGCAAGAAGATCTACGTCGTCTGAACGCAATCAGCGGGCGACGATCAAGCCGCGTGGGGTCACAACCACCCATTGCCCGTGCCGCTCTTCGATCGCAAGGACACGGCCGACACCGGGAACAATCGATCCGAGCGCCACACGATAGACCGCATCGTCCTTGCCGACGATCAGCGCCTCGCCGTCATGCACATAATGAAGCGCATAGGCGCGAACGATCGGCTCGATCCGACCGAGCATCGGCGGCATATCCGCGCCGGGCACCCGGATCGTTCCCGTCGCCGAATAGTCGATGCCCTTGCGATCCGCCGGCGGCTCGGCGTCCGCGACTGCCGGCTCGGCTTGATAATTCGGCTGAGCAAAGATCATCAGATGTTCGATGCCATTGAATGTCGGGTTGGGATGCGCAGCCATATAGACGGCAAAGCTCGCGCAGACGACCGCCGCGACGCAGCCCGTCCCCCCGAGTACGCCATCGGCGAGCGTCCCCCAGCCTAGCCGCGCCACCGTCTGTTGCCAGATCGGCAATTGCGCGCCGGGGGGACTGCCGTCAGCAGTCTCCCCTCGCGTATCGACCGCTTTGCGCCTTGGTATCGAAGAAGCCATCACCTTGCCCGCCGCCCGCTCAGCGCGTCCTAGCCGATGAACTCGCGCGCATCCCGGAATGAGGTGAAGCGCCGCAAGCCAAGCAGAGTCTCAACTTCGATCGTCCCGTCGCCGAAGAGAACATAGGGCCGGTCTTTCAGCCGGCCGCGCTCGACAACCTTGATGTCGGGATTTTTGCGCGGCGCCGGCGCCGTCTCGCTTGGCCGGGCGGTGCGAGCCACCACCGCATCGAAGAACTGCTTCAATGCGCCGAAGCCCGTCTGCAACGCGCCGAGAATCGCGAGTCCGAAGCCGCTGAGAATCGTGGCTTGCGAAATCGCCGGCATATCGAACGGCAATTTGTGGCCGATCGCGGCAACAAAAAACTGCAGCGTCGGCGCACCGGACAAAAGCATCGCCCAGCCCAGCGCTACGATCATGAAACCAATCCAGGTCAATCGATCAAAAGCCATTTTGCTAACCCCCAGTTCGAAACTTGTGCATTCGCCGCGAAGACCGGCCTCTCAGCGAAAGACATCGCTCTTCGGAAAGAAATTCAGCTCTTGAACGAGGACGTCCTTGACGACCGGCATATGCAGCCGCTGGTTGACGCGATCGACCAGCTTCTTGGTCAACCCCGTCACGTCGTATCGTTCGAGATGATGGAAATCGAGCGTCGTATCCGAATAGATTGCGCGGAATGCCTCATCGAGGAGATAGACATCCGGCGGCACCGGCGCTTTCGAAAGATTCTGCGTGTAGGTGTAGCCGAGCTCGGCCACGACATAACCTTGAACGGCGCCGTCGGCGATCATCGGCACATTGATCGGCGGCAGCTTCTTGTATTCCATGGCCCCGGAAGCGCTATCGTCGGGCGCTGCAGCCGCCGCATGATCGAGCTTGACGAAAGTCGTGGCGTATCCCGCTGCCGCCGTCAGCAGGCAAACCCAGGCGCAGCTCGCGATCAGCTTGATCATGATTGCTCATACCTGCGGTGAATCGCCGAGGAATAAGTGCCGTCCGATTCTTCCGTCTGAATCGCGCGCGATATAAGCGCACAGACCTCCCGCACCGCCTTCAGATGAATCTCAAGCGTCGCGAGATTGCGCTTCAGCTTGCCGCTCAGACGCTCGAGCTCCTCGCGCATGCCGGGATCGCGGGCTTCCGCGCCGACCGCCCGCATGGCGCGGCTCAATTCCAGAAGCGCATGGCTCTTGCGATGATTGAATTCCGAAAAATCAATCGGCCGATATTGCTCCAACGTCGCCGTTTCGAGATCGATGAGCCGCTCAATGCGCTCGATCGTCTGCGAGAAGCCTTCACGCAGCGCGGCAGCCCGCGCCGGGTCGGTTGCGGCCGGTTCTCCCATCCGCTTCGGCGTTTTTTCGTCTGGCAGATCCACCATTGCCATCGCTCATCACGAATGTTTAGCGCCGGGAAGCGGCAAGGGTGCGAGCGAGGCCTGCAACTCGCCGCCGGGCCGCCAGCCGTGATGCGTGTGGCTTGATTTGATATGCTTGGGAGCAATGCCGAGGTCGACGCTCTTCGACAGATTCGTTCCCAGTTCTTGCGCGAGCATCGAGCGCCAAATGCCCGCACCGGCTTCCGAGCCGAAGAATTCGTCGCTCTCCGGCAGCATGTTTTCGACAAGGTTCTCGAGGAGCAGCGCGGCGATGCCCTGATAGGCCTTGGTCTCAGCCGCGTCCTTGGTCTTTTCCGGCTGCGTGTTGGCAAAGCGCGGTTCGGCGAGCGCCGGCAAAGAAGCCGCGTTGGACGCCGCGCGTGGCGTATCGACATGACTCAAGATATCGCTGAATTGCGTATTATCAACGCCGGAGTCCGCCGCAAGACGCGTAAGGCGCTCCATTGCCGCCGACGACTTCGCCGGATCGGCGGCGCGGGCGACATCGAGAAGAATATCCGAAGGCGGCTTGATCGACACGCAACCATCCTCTCTGCGCTGCAATAGGTTGCAGGCTGAAGATGGGCCACGTGGCTTACGGGAGGCTTGCGCCTTTACGATTGAGTTCGGCTTCGATCGCCGCGTCGAGCTCGCGCCGTTCTTCGGCGCGGCGCACGTCCTCGGCGACATGGTCGAGAGCGCGCTCCACCTGCCCCATGCGCCGCCGGCATTCGAGCAGAACTTTCGCCTGATTCTCTGCCTCTTGGGTCAGGCGCCGTTTGGCGCGCCCGACCGCCTGTAGCTTATCGGCGATGGTCTTCATATAGGCCGGCGTGTAGATGTGATTCTCGTCGAGATAGGAGACGAGCCGCGCCTCGGTTTGCTCGGCGCTGGCGCGCTGGTTTTGAAGCGCCGCGAGCTTTAATTCGCCGAGGCGGCGAATATCGTTCTGCAAGGCCTGCATCCGGCGCAGCGCGGCGAGCCTCTTTTCCATCCTAGCCGCCTGCCAGCCAATTCGCGAACCCCGCCATGAAAAGCTCAATGACCTGCTTGAAGGTGAAGTATAACAGGAACATTCCTCCCGCCACCGCAAAGGGAGTCGCAATGAAATAGACCTGGATCTGCGGCGTCAGCTTGTTGGCGAGCCCCACGGCAAGATTGAAGACGAGACCGAAGAGAATGAAGGGGCTGGCAACGCGCAGGCCTAAAAAAAATGACTTCGACAGCGTGTCAGCGACCTGAATGAGACCGAATTGAGCGCCGAACCCCGACGCGACCGGCAGCGTCCGGTAAGACGCGACGATGCCGCGGATGACTTCGAGGTGCAAATCGGTCACGAACAGCAGGGCCGTCGCGAGAAAGGTCAAGAAGTCGGCGATCGAGGGCAAGGGCTCCGAATCATCGACCGGTGCGCCGAGCGCGTTGGCGAGCCCGATTTGCATGGCGATCGAGGTCCCGAGCGTCTCCAAAGCAGCAAAGAAAATGCGCCCCATCAGACCGATCAGGCCCCCGATGAGCGTCTCCGAAATGATCAGCCGCAACAATGCCAAAGCCGAAGCATCGCGGACGAGTTTTTCGATTGCGCCGCCGAGAAAAGGAGTCAGCGCCAGCGTCAAGGCGACGCAAAGGAAGAGCCGCACCATCACCGGCACGCGCGGACTCGAAAAACCCGGCATCAGCATCAGGCAACCGCTGATGCGGCAGAACAGGATGAAGGCCGTCAGGACGGTCGTCGATCCAATCGCGCTCACGCGATCGTCCCGAGCGACTTGATTTCGACGCCGCGGGCGATCTCGAGATGCGATAGAACCGGCAACGTCGCAAACAGCCGCTCGATGACCATGCGCACATAGGGCCGCGCTTCCGGCGTCGTGACCAACACAAAGGCGTGGCCCTTGTCCATCCGCTCGCGAATAGCGACCGAGGCTTCATTGCCGAATTGTTCGACCATGCCGGGATCGAGGTCGAATTCGATGACATCGCCTTTCATGTCTCGCTTGAGACTTTGATGGAAGGCGAGGTCCCAGCGGTTGCCGAGCCGCAGAACCTTCAATGCGCCATGATCGAGCAAATCGCCGCAGATTTGCTGCGCAATGCGCATGCGCACATGTTCCGTCACCTGCTCGGCCCGGCGCACATGCGGCGCGATCTCGGCAATAGCTTCGAGAATCAATTGCAGATTGCGGATCGAAACGCGCTCGGCGAGAAGAAGCTTCAGCACGGCTTGAAGCCCGGAATAAGAAATCTGCGAGGGACAGATGTCATCGAGCAGGCGCTTGTATTCCGGGCCCAGACGCTCGAACAAGGCGCGCATGTCCTTATAGGAAAGCAATTGCGAGAGATTGTTGCGGATGACCTCGCTCAGATGCGTGAGCAGCACCGACATATTGTCGATCGCCTCAAAGCCCTGGCGTTTCAACTCGCCCGCATAGGCCTCGGAGATCCACACCGCTTTCATGCCGAAGGCCGGCTCGCGCACCTCCTCGCCCGGTAGATCCGGCCGGCGGCCATCGCCGACGACGACGAGCAGGTGGCCGATCATCATCGTAAAGGACGCGACGATCGTGCCGTGAATTTTGATCTGATAGCTTTTGGTCGGCACCGACAAATTGTCAGAGACTTTGATGTCCGGCACGACGAAGCCATATTGGTGCGCGAATTTACGCCGCATCTTCGTCACGCGATGCGCGAGTTCGCCTTGCGCAGCCAGCATGCGTATCGAAAGCTGCTTGCCGAGGCAGAGCTCGATTTCGACCGACTTCAGCGATTCCTTGACGGACTCGCGCGCCTCCTTCTGCGCCCGTTGTTCGGCCGCAGCGGCCGAAGCGCTTTCCGCCGCAGCCTGGCGTGCCAGTCGCGCCGGAATCGTATAGCCGGCAAAGCCCATCAGGCCGCCGAGCAAGGCGAAGGGAAAGAACGGCAGGCCGGGCATAAGGCCGAGCGTGAACATGAGACCCGCGGCAACGAAAAGCGCCTTGGGGTATTTCACCAACTGGCCAAGCACCGCCTGCTCGGCCGAGCCGCGCGTGCCGCCCTTGGAGACGAGCAGACCGGCCGCGAGCGAGACGATCAGCGCGGGGATTTGCGTAACAAGCCCATCGCCAACCGAGAGCTTGGTGAAGACATCGGCGGCCTGCGACAGCGGCATGTCATAGCGCGTCGCGCCGATGACAATGCCGCCAAAAATATTCACCGCCAAAATGATCAGGCCGGCGATCGCATCGCCGCGTACGAATTTCGACGCGCCGTCCATCGAGCCGAAAAAAGCGCTCTCCTCTTCGAGCTCGCGGCGCCGGCGCTGCGCCTCCTTCTCGTCGATCGTACCGGATGAGAGATCGGCATCGATCGCCATCTGCTTGCCCGGAATGGCGTCGAGCGTGAAACGCGCGCCGACTTCCGCGATACGCGTCGCGCCTTTCGTGATGACGACGAAATTGACCGTGATGATGATCGCGAAGACGATGAGCCCGATGACGAAATCACCGCTCATCACAAGGCTCGAGAAACCGCCGATCACATAGCCGGCGGCGGTGGTCCCCTCAGGCCCATTCGAAAGAATCAGCCGGGTCGTCGCGATGTTCAGCGACAGCCGCAACAAGGTCGCGACGAGCAGAACCGTTGGAAAGGATGAAAAATCGAGCGGCCGCTGAATCCACAGCGCGAGCATCAGAATGAGCACCGCCAGCGCGATGGAAAACGCCAGCCCTATATCGATGATGAACGGCGGGATCGGCAGAAAGAAGACGGACAGAATCGCCAGAATGCCGGTCGCAAAACCGATATCCCGCGCACCGCTTTTGCGCTCAAGCGCCAATTGCGCTTCGGCCGCTGCTCCCGCCATGCCCCACCTATTCGCTCAGCGCCTAATAACCCTTTTCGACCCGCGAATAGACGTGCTCCGTGAAGAGATACATCTCGCCGCCGATGAAGGATGCCGTTACCGTCAACGCTGCCAAGACGACGATGATCTTCGGCACGAAGGTCAACGTCGCCTCTTGAATTTGAGTCAGAGCCTGGAACAGCGCGATGACGATGCCGACCAGCATCGCCGCGCAGATGGACGGCCCCGCGACGACAATGACGGTCCAGATAGCCTGGCGCGAGAGCTCAAGGGCGTCGGCTTCATTCATCGTCAGTTGATCGTCAGGCCCGCCGGCAAGGTGAATGCCGTGCCGTCGCTCAATGTCGTCGTCGTCGCGGCGCTGCTGCCTGTTGTTAGATTGACGGTGTTGCCGTCGCTCAGCGTCGCGGTCGTCCCGCCGCTCGAATTCAGGTTGACGGATTCGACTGTGCCGGTCGACGATCCGTCAGGCGACGTCACCTTCTGTCCGATCATCTGCTCGGCCTGGGAAAGCGCATTCGCAGTCAGCATCGTGTCGAGCTTCGAATTGGTCTGGATCTGCTGCTCGACCTGCGAAAATGACGCGAGCTGGCTCATATATTGGGTCGGATCAGTCGGATTGGTCGGGTCTTGGT
Source organism: uncultured Methylovirgula sp. (assembly GCF_947646745.1). Taxonomy (NCBI): domain Bacteria; kingdom Pseudomonadati; phylum Pseudomonadota; class Alphaproteobacteria; order Hyphomicrobiales; family Beijerinckiaceae; genus Methylovirgula; species uncultured Methylovirgula sp. The sequence goes on from NZ_CANSHK010000017.1 coordinate 21,901, forward strand.
TCTGTAATTCGGCAACGAGCAATTGTAGAAATTGGTTGTAATTCACGGTCGCCGAAGCGGCTGCGTTTTGTGACTGCTGGGTATTCGAAGAATTCTGCGATGTCGCGGGCGACGTCGGCGATGTGGGATTAACAGTCATGATCGTCTCCCTTAGGCCGCCGCTCCGGCCACCGGATCTTCGTCTGGGCAAAGAACCGCGGCCTCGATCGGCAATAGCGTGCGAATGGTCTTCAACGCATCGAACTTCCGATTCTCGGAGACAAGCTGCTCGACCGTATCGAGACCGGACAAAATTTTCGGCTCGCCGAAAGTCTTACGATTATTCCTTATGGCTTGCGCGAACATTTCCGAGGCAGCCGGCGTGTCCGCCGGGTTCATCAACATGATCTGTACGATGAAATAAAGCTGCCGCAGCGGCGTCGTCACATCGCTGACGTTCATGACATGCGCTTCGAGCAGAAAGGTCGCGTCGTTGAGCAGCTCGAAGGACACTTTGCGATCGACACGCAGGACCGCGCCGTTGATGTAAAATCTTTCACCCGCGCGAAGCGAAATCCGCATCTTGCCTCACTTCAATCCGTCGCGAATGATCGTGCAAATCTCGATCAAGCCGCCGAAATTTTCGCTTTTGCCAAGCCGCATCCGGTTAATCTCGTTGGTGATCCAGATTCCGATTGAGATCAGTTCGGCGCGCAGGGCGTTGGGTAGATCATTTTCGGGCTTGGCCAAATCGTCGATGAAGAGATGCCAGAGCTTGTTGAGATAGTTCAACGCCTCCGCCGCCTCCATCGACTTGACGCCCTTCTGCTGGGCAAGTTCAAGCAACTCAATCGCACGCTGCATGGCCTGACGCTCGCGCTCGCGCGCATCCTGCGTACTGTCGTCCATTATCTCTTTATAAGAGAACTGGTACATGGTCGTTGGTCACCCCGGAAAAGACGCGCAACCTAAAGATATTTCACAAGGCTGAGCTGCGTAAGTTGCGACGTGAGACTGTAGGATGTCTCTATTTGTGTTTGCAGGTTCGTAACCTCGGTTCCGGCCTCGTAAGGGTTGACATTTTCGAGGTTGCCGATCTGCGTCGATAGTACGTTCAGCTCGATTGACATCTGATTGTTGGCCGTCGTGATGTCGCTCTGCGTCACACCAACACTGGCTTGTAAGTTTGTCAGACCCGCGATGCCGGCGTTCAAGAGATTCTCGGCATTGCTCGTGAGCGTCTGCAGTGCGGCGCTGCTCAGATTTTGCGTTCCGAGACTGGAGAGCATCGTATAGGCCTGCGTAAGATCCTGAAAGGCCGAGTTATTGGCGCTGACCGACGTCGAAACCGTCATCGACGGAGAGATTTCGCTCGTCGTCGTCGTGTTGCTCGCGGATGACCAATTCGATGACCAGTTCGCGCCCTGAAAAAGCGGCGCGAACTGCGTGGCCAGGAAGCTTTGCATCTGACTCGCGCTTATGCCGCTCACGCTGGGGGAGCTTTGCGAGAAGCCGAAATACGACGAAAATGCCGAATTGACCGCAGCCTGGTTTGCCGACCCAGACGCGTAATAATCAGTGATGGGCGCAACCGCCGTATTGGTGCCGGCGAAAAGGTAATTGCCGTTTTCGTTGGTATTGAGGCCGGAAATCAGCGATTGCAACGCGCTTTGCGCTTCCTGCTGAAGCGAACTTCCCGTCGCGTTCTGACCGGTCCCGGCAATCACACCCTTCAGCAAATTTTGCGCCGTCGTCTGCAGCCCGCTCAACACGTTTTGCGTCGAGTTTAAGCTGGTGGCGGTAAGGTTGTTGGTCGAAGTGAAAGTCTGCAGCAACGCTTCCTGATTGCGCAGATTGATGTCCTCCCCAGCCTGTGCGCCGAGAGTGAGGCCCACATCGGCATAAGTGCCGGTCGAGACCTCTTGTTGTGCCTGCGCCAGATTGCTCTGCGCGGTCAGGATCGACTGCCGCAACGCCGAGGTTATCGAATAGGACGAGATGAAGGAACTCATGCGGGGGTCGCCTGATTGATTGCGTTGGTCAAGGCGGCGAACATGTTGCTGATCGTTGTCAACAGCTTTGCCGACGCGGAATAGGAATTTTCGAGATCGAGCATCTGCGACATCTCATCGTCGAGATTGACGCCGGTCGCGTTGGACAAGGCTGTGGTTGATGTCGAGAGCAAAGTACTTTGGTAGGCACTCTCAGATTTGACATTTTGCTGCTCGGCATCGAGCCAGCTCACCGACGCCGCAGCATAGCCAGCGAGCGTGTTGCTGGTGCCTATGCCGCCGGCGGAAGAAAAACTCTGGGTGGCGGACAGGCCGGTCAAATATTTTTCGAGCTGCGTACCGAAGCTGGCTTGGTTCGACGTGTTGAAATTGAAATTGATACCGTTGCCGAGCTTCGTCGGATCACCGCCCTGGCTGGGGTTGACCGCGGCATTGACCGTGATGTTGCCGGCAAGCCCCGGGACCTGCGAAGCGGTCGGCAAGGCCGTACTGCCGGAATCGGTAAACAGGCCCGCCAACGTATTGCTTGAATTCGTCGGGTCCGTCTCGGCGAAGGCATTGATCAGCCCGTTCGCCGTCTGGTCGAGCTGCGTCTGATAAGTGACGGTCACATTATCGCGGAGCGTGGCGAGGCCGGCGAGCGCACCGGTTTGGATCGGCATGCTCGAGGAACTTCCGGTCACCGGAATGCCGTCGATATAGACGGCATTCCCCGTCGTCCCCGCCGTATAGGTCTGGGTCGGCTGGAAGGTCACACTGCTCGCGGTGCCGCCCTGAAAGAGCGCAACGCCGCTGTCGGTGTAGATCGACATGTCGCCGCTTGAATTCGTCGTCGTGGTTATGCCGACCTGCTGCGATAGCTGGGTGAGAATGGAATTGCGTGTATCCTGCAGATTGGTGACGTCGGAACCCATAGCCGTCCCGGTGACGATCTGCTGATTGACGCTCTGAAATTGCGTCAGCAGGGAATTGATTGACGCAACCGACGAAGCCATCTGCGAGTCTGCCTGCTCGCGAACCTGCTGCACGGTGTTCGTCGCGTTATTGAGCGTGCTCGCCAAATTTTGCGCGGCAGTGACCGCCGCCTCGGCCAGCGAGCTGCTCGAGGGCGATGCCTGATATTGCTGGATCGCGTTTGTAAGATCGCTCAGCTTCTCGGCCGGCGAGGTATCGGAGCCCGGCTGACCGACGATATTTAAGAGCGAGATCAAACCGTTCGAAATCGCCGCCTGGGTCGCAGAGGCCGACGTAGCACCCAATACATTGCCAAAGAGCGCCTGGTTTTGCGCGTTGGTCACCGAAACGACTTCGGAGCCGCCGTCGAACGTCGTTATGACATTGGCGACTTTTTGCGAAAACGAAGGACTGTTCACGCCGCTGATGTTGCGCGAGACGACAGCCGACTCCGCCGATACCGTCGACAGAGCAGACTGGGCGATATTCGTGGCTGACGTCAGATTCATGGCACGAACTCAAAAGCAATGAGGGAGACGGCTTTACTTCAGCAGATTGACCAATTGACTCAGCATGTCGGAGCCGACCTGGAAGGCCTTTGAATTGGCCTGGTAGCTATTCTGCGTGACGACCATATTGGTGAGCTGGGTCGCCAGATCGACAGTCGAGGATTCCAGCTGCGATCCGTTGATCGTCCCGAAGCCTTGCGAATTGGCCGCACCGAGCTGGATATTGCCGGAAGCGGAATTGGGCGAAAAGACATCGCCGGCCATCGACGTCATGCTATTCACGCTCGGCACGGTACCCAGCGGAATTTGATAGATCGGCGTCGTCACCCCGTTGGAGAAGGTCTCGGACAGAACACCGCTCTGGGAGACGGACACGCTTTCGTAAGTCCCGGGCGCATTGCCGTTGGCGGCGCCTTGCACCGACGTCGCGGAAGAAACCTGGGTGAGACTGGAGAGGCTAAAGTTTACAGTTTGCGTCCCGCTCACCGCAACGGATACGGAGCCGCTTGCAGGCGTCGTCAAAGCGCCGGTCGTCGCGTTGAAGTTGAGCGTCGTCGTGGACAGCGGACCCGCACTATAAGGGAACCCCCCTCCCGAAGCCGCATCGGCCGCGTTGTAGACGTCCATTTCCCACGTATTGGCACCCGTCTTCGTCGCGTAGACGTTGAGCGTCACCGGATTACCGAGACTGTCGTAGGCGGTCACCGGCGTCATGCTGGTGTATGTCGAGCTCGTGCTGTTTGCCGCCGGGAGCGTCCCCGTATCGACGGAAGCCGACGAATCGAGATTTCCCTTTAAGGTCGCCGTCGTCGACGCCACCGGAGGGGAGAGGGCAGACGTCGAAATCTGAACCGGCACCAATTGATTGAGCGAATAGCTCGGCGGCTGCGATGAACTCGAATTGATCGGATACCCCATCAGCGTAAAACCGGACGCGTTGACGAGATCGCCCTGCGCGTTCGGCGCGAACGATCCGGCGCGCGTCAGGAACGTCTGCCCGCTCGCGTTCTGGACGACGAAGAAACCATTGCCTTCGATCGCCATATTCGTCGAGTTCGTTGTCGAGGTCGGATCGCCCTGCTGGGAGATATTGTAATTGACGACGGTCGCGACGCCACCGGCGTTATATTCGCTCGGGCTGAATTCGTTGAGCATGTCTTCGAATTGCGTTCCGGCTTGCTTGTAGCCGACCGTATTCGCGTTCGCGATATTATCGGAGATCGTCGACAGCGAATTCGCTTGCGCATTCATCCCCGACACGCTCGCCATCAATGAACTAAAAAGGCTCATCCGCCGATTCTCCTGCTCTGCTGAGCGGATTAAACGGCGAGCAACTTGTGTGGAGCTTGCGCTAGAGGCACAGCAGCGTAGTTCTACGGCTTGTGAAAAACATGACGCAAAAAAGAGACGCGCCGGGAGCGGTCAAACGCCCGGCGCGCACTTCGCGTTAACGAAAAAACACCTCAGATGACGATACCGGAATGCGGCATGGCGCAATTATTGGACGTCGGCGAGACGATAACCAAGATAGCGCACCGAATTGATCGGATCATAGCCGAGATGGCGACGCAGCTTCTTGCGCAATTTGCTGATGTGGCTCTCGACCACGTTCTCCTCGACATTGTCGTCGAAGATGCCGTAGATCGAATTGAAGATTTGCGCCTTGCTGACGCGTCGGCCGCGATTGGCAACCAGATATTCCAGGATGCGCCGCTCACGCCGCGGCAAAGGCAGGACATTGCCCTTGATCTCGGGGTCGCGGCCATCGAAGAAGACACGCATTTCACCGACGATCGCATGGTCTTGCTCGATTTCGAGCCGCCGCCGGATCGCGCCGACGCGGGCCAAGATCTCGCGAACATGAATCGGCTTGCGCACGACATCATCGACGCCAGCCGCGAAAAGACTGAGCGTTTGCTCAAGCGACGGCGCCTCGTTCATGGCGATGACCGGCGCACGCGAACGCTCGCGGATCATCTTCGGCAAAATTTCGCGGTCACGACAATCGCCCAACAGAAAAGCCTCGACCGCATAAAGATCTGCATCCGCGACCGTCTTGACCCATTCGCGAAATTCGTCGGTGCAGAACCTGGCTGCGGACACGCCTTCACTCCCAAAGCGACAAGCGTAACCAGCGGTGACCATGTCCCGCTCATCCACAATCACCAGCACGGAATCGCCCCCCGAATCAGTTGTTTAGCCCGACTCAAGTGTTAGCGAAGTCTAAGCTTCCGTCAAACGCTACTGTCGCGTTTTGGGACTTTCAGCGATGCATGAATCTTTTTCGACACGCATGTGATTGAAAAGACTCAAATCACGCATCAATCGACCGAGCCGCGCGGCGGACGAAGCATCAATGACAGAAGGCGCGCGCGGATTCGGTCCATGCGCCGAAACCGCTGGCGACCATATTGGCGATGACCTCGCAGACATATTGCTTCTGCGCCGGGTCATTATCGGGACCGGCATGATAACGCGCCGCCGCGAGAGTCCAGCTTCCCTCCTGCTGTTTCAGGTCGCGCAGATAGCGGGCCGCATAATCAACGTTGGCGTGCGGATCGAACATCTCTGCAACCGAGCGGAAATGGCTGCCGTGATAATAATGATTGATCTGCATGCAGCCGATGTCGATGAGCTTGGCGCCGCGGCGCTCGGCATCGTCAAAGCGCTGCATTGCTTCCGCAAGCGTGTCCGGAAAGAAGGACGGTCCCTCGATATTGAGCGCAAAGGGACTGAGCGTTCCGCGCCGCCCGGTTTCCGTCAGCCCGACGGCATAAAGCACGCCGAGCGGCACATCATATTTGGCCGCGGCGCGCGTCATTTCCCGTTCGCAAACGAGAGCCTGCGGCGCGGCGGCTGCGCCATTATATATAAAGACCAGAACCAGCAGTGCGCTGAGCCGCGGGCCGAGGCGATTCCTGAATCTCATAGGCGCTTTGCCGCTGGTTTTGGCGAGAAGAATCATGGGCGCCGCCGCCTTGTGTCTGTGAGCCACCATTGGCTTGCGCCTCGCCGCTCAGAAATTGACCGGACGAACCCTGCTGCGTTCCCTGGCCGGCAGAATCCATGGCCGCATGGTTCGCCGGCGCAAGGCCGATCGCCACGCCGGAGACGGTATAGCCGGCGCCGCTCAACCCTTGCGTGAGCGACTGCTTGTCCTTCTCAAGAAGATCGACGGTCGCTGATTGGCTCGCTCGGACGTCCACCGCAAGGCCATCGGCGGACAAATTGAGCTTGATGCTCACGGCGCCAAGGGTGGGCGGTTCGAGCTGTAGATCGAGCGTCTTGATCGAAGGCGCCGCGGGCTGCGCCGCCGCGAGCAGGGAATTGAGGCTGGCCGAGGAGGCAGAGCTCACCGGCGCTGCGGCCCCCGCGTCTTGGCTCGTGCCTGCCGCGCCGGTGAGCATCATCGTCGTGGCGCCGACGATCTGCTGCGCCGGCGACAGAGACGCCACCGGCGCGAAATGCGTCGCCTGTGTGACGATATCGACCTTGAGAGGCGCAGCTTTGTCGTCGCCCGCGTCCTCCGCGGCATCCTGGCCTCGCGTCGAAATATTGTGTGTGAGACCAGCATCGCTCGACAGGATCGTGCTGCGTGACGGCTGTGCCGGCGATTGCGCGCCCGGCGCCGCCGGCACGTTGGCGAGCGGAGCGGCGATGGCTGGCACGATCAAGCCAGTCGCAGAGATCGCATTCGCCGCCGCCGGCGGTGAGTGCGAGCCGCCATCGTCCTTGTGCCGCGGCGCAGAGGCTGGCGACTGGGAATGCGTATGGGCCGGCTTCTTGCCGATCCCCGATGCGTCGGCGGCAGCCTCCGGTTGCTCGGCCGCGAGATCGACCGCAGCCTCCATATCGGGGGGAATAGACAGCGGCGTCGCTGTGGCAGCGAGCTTTGCATTGGACGCTGGATCGGCGATTTTCGCCGCGGGCGTTTGCGTCTTGATTGCGCCGCCGGTTTGGCCCGCGGATACATGTGCGGTTGCCGGCAACGGCGCACTTTCAACCAAGGGTGTCGAAGCAGCGCCGCTCCCTTTCGCCGTGGCCTTCCCATCGGGGGAATCGGATTGCGACGGAATCTGCAATTGCAGATTTGTCGCCAGCCGCAGGCTTTGGTGCATCGATTGCGCGGGCGTCAATTCGTTGCCCGGCGTCCCTGCGACCGCTGGACTGGGCTCGTCTGGCAAGCCACCGCCAAATCCTTTGAAAAGCGTGCCCGTCGGCGTGCCCTTGGCGGACGGTGCTGCCGCCTCTTCCTGCGGCTGAGACAATCCTGCGAGCAGCGTGGTGAAGGAGTCCGGCCGGCCGTCATGCAGGGCCGCAGAATTTTCGCCGCCGGATTTCGAATCTGAGGCCGGCGAATTCGACGTCGGCAATGCGTTTGTCAGTCCGCTGATGTTGTTCATGGCTGGGGCGCTCCCGAACCGTCGCTTTCAGCGAGCGCCTTTTGAGCAGCCTCAATCGTCGCCGTCGTACTGGCCATGACCGATTGGAGCTGTTGCGGCACGGATTGGTCCGCGAGACTCGCCGCGGGCGTGTTCGCCTCGATTTGCGGCCATGCGTGAATTTGCTGCGAGACCGACAGCGCCGCATCTTTCAGCGTCGATTCTTCCCGCGAAAGACGGCCGGTATTCAAGGAATCGAGCGTGCCCTCGCCGCTTTCATAGGCGGGCGTAAAAACCTCTGCAGCCCCGTCATAGAGTTTGGCCCGGTTGATCTCGGTCGAATCCGGCGCCGCCAGAGCTTCCGCCTTGGCCGCGGCGAATTCCGCCGCCGGAATCTTGCCCATCAGAATCGAGCCGCGCGCGATCATCAGATAGATTTTCAGCTGATCGCTGGGCTTGAGCGCACTCAAGGCATCGTCGATCTCCTGCAACTCTGTCGAATCGCCGGCAATGTTCAGCCGCGCAACCGCATCGGCGAAATGCTCGCGGAAATTGTCGGCGTAAGTCGAATTATGGAATCGCCGGATATAGTCGCCGGACAGGCTGATGAAACGATCGAAGTCGCCGGTCGCGTTGATGAGGAAAATCTCGCGCCGCAAGGCGGCCTCCTCCACCAGGGTCCCCGGCGCGAGGACGCGGGCGACGTCAAGCAGCGCGACGGCCTTCTCCGGATTCTTGTCCGCGACCAGTGCGGCCTGAGCCAAAGCGATGTGGCCGCCGACGATCGGCTCCAACGTCCGCGGATCGACATTGGCGAGCAAGCTTCTCGCCCGCGCCGCCTTGCCTTCCGAATAGGCCAACGCGGCCTCGACGAGCGGTCTCTCCTGCGGCGGACACTTGCCGCTCGCAAGCACGGCCTCTGCGACCCGCGGCGCGCCGCCGCTCAGAACGTAGGTGACGACGGCACGGACATTGCGCGGCTCGCGCCATACCGACGGATCATAAGAAAGAAGACGTGAGGCGAGATCGGTGGCAAGTGCGGAAACCGCGGCTCGCGCCGAACGATTGCCCAGCACGATCTGATCCTGCAACGCATGCAGCGAACGCACGAGCTGGTAGGGCGGCTTCGATGGCGCCGCGCCGGCAAGACCCGCAGCAAAGAGGCAGGCCAGCAAAGCGATAGCGAAGGCGCCGCGTCTCATGATTTTTTTGCTTTCAGGAAAATTTCGATTCGCCGATTCTCCGCGGCGAGCGGCTTACCCGGGATTTTCGGTCGCCGGTCGGCATAGCCCTCAATGCGGACGATGCGCTTCTCGTCGACCCCGCCACGCACCAGCATGTAATAGGCCATCTGAGCGCGCGCCGAAGAAAGCCGCCAATTGTCATAGAGCGCCGATCGATAAGGCCGCCCATCGGTAAAGCCGCCAATGATAATGTCGCCCTTCACGGTCTTGAGTACGCGCGCGATTTTGTCCATCACATGCACCGTCTTCGCCTGCGGCTCGGCCGAACCGATGGCGAACATGGCGAAATCGCTCCGGTCCGTGAGGCTGATCAGGATGCCTTCGTCGGTCGCCTTTACTTCGATCGCCGGCCTCGCGCTGTCTTTGCCGGCCGGTCCGATGAGCTTGGTGATTTGCTCCTGCAGATCGACCGCCAGCGCTTGGGCATTGTTCAATGATTGGGCCTTGGCGACCTCGGCCTTGCGAGGCACGGCGGCCGGCGTAGACGCAGCCGGCGGCGGCATCTCCGATGCGGCCGGCGGCGCGCTTGGTGTCATCTTGGCAGGCGGCGGATTGCCGGGCGGCGGCGAAGCGGCGGCAACAGGACGAGCGGCGGGCGGCGGATTGCCGGGCGAGGCCGCAGCGGGGGATTTATCGGTCGCAGCCGCCGCCTTGAACGGATCGCTGTAAGTGTCGCCTCCCGCGCCGTTGGCGTCATTATCCGGCTGATCAAGGTCGTCGCTGGCAGAGGCCTCACCGCTCGAACCCGATGCGGCGATCTCGGCCAGCACGGCGTAGGGATCACGAAACAAAGCCTGCTCGGAATGGGTCGGCGGCGGTTCGGCGGTCCGCGGCTCCCCGGCTTCGTTCTGCTTTACGTCGCGCGGACCCGCCGCGCCCAGGCCGGAGCCCATGCTGCTGCCGTTTTTCTTCGCCGCGCCCACAACCGTTTTCGGAAAGGCCGCGCCATTGGCCGCCCCGTCCATCTCCGGCCCGTCATTCGGATCGTGAATGCCGCGCTTCAGAGTCGACATGTCGACGAGATCGACGGGATTGAAGTAGCGCGCCAGCGACGCCTTGGTTTTCTGATTCGTTGCGTTGATGAGCCAGAGCACGAGAAACAGCGCCATCATCGCGGTCATGAAATCCGCGAACGCGATCTTCCAGGCGCCGCCGTGCGGCTCGTGCGACCCGCCGCGCGTGCGCTTGATGATCAGGAGTTCCTGTTTCTCTCCCTCCGCCATGCTCTATGCCTCCGCACCGATAAGCTCTGTCCAAGCTTTGAGGCGCGTATCGATTGACGTCTGCTCGGCGACGACGCTGACATCGACACTATCGCGGACAAGATAGTCGAAGGCCGCAGGAGCGCCTTCGAGCGCATGGCGCAAAACCTCGATAAGATCGGCAGGGCCCGCGATTTGGATCGCGATCATGTCGGCGCTGCCGACGATTGTCCGGATGTTCTCGACCAACTTTTCGATCATCTGCCGGCGCAAGGCGGCGACGATAAACGGCCGCAGAACCCGCGCCAGTGAATCGGCAAGCCTCTCCTCGATCGCGCACATCGCCGCACCAAGCTGTTCCTGCAGGCGCGCGCCCTCCTCCCGCGCCCAGCCCTCGCGTGCCGCGTTCAGCTCGGCATCGAAACGCTCCTGCGCGCGCGCCAATTCCGCCTCATGCTCTGCCCTTGCCTCCTCGCGCCCGGCGGCCCTGCCCTCGTCACGCGCTGCATCGATGGCAATTTGCGGATCTTCTTCTGGCTCCTCCGGCCATAGCGGCGCGAGGTCCGGCTCAGGCGGCACGACCAACACCGGCGGCTCGTCGCTCTCTAAGCCAATCTGGACGAGGTAATCGGCGACCGGTCGCAGCATCATGCCGCGCTCCGCTGGCGCATCCAGAGTTTGAGGATATTGACGGCCTGCTGTTCGTCGAATTCGACGATCTGCTCAAGCCGCTTCACCGGCGCGCGCTTGGAACTGTCGGCGAGATCCTCAATCAAATTGGGTTCGCCCGTGAAAGTGGGAAACGCCGCCATCGGCATGGCGTCGGGCATTGGCAGAACCGGCTCCGGCAGCATCACGCTGTCGGCACCGAGATAGCCGGCGGCCGCGGATGCGCCGATTGCCGGCGAACCAGCCAAGGCCCGAATCGCCGGCCTGACTCCGAACCAAAGCATCAGCAGCGCGACGACGAGGATCACGCCGCCGTTGATGGCCGTCCCGGTCTGCCGCAACAGGATTTCCTGCCAGGTCGGCGGCGGCACCGGCGTGAGATCGCGACCAGATTCGACGAAATCGACGGCCGAAATCTTGATCATATCGCCGCGCGCCGTGTTCGTGCCGGCGGCCGATGCGACGATCTGGTTAAGATCGGCGAGCTCTTTGTCGATCGCCTCGGGCGTGGCCTTGCCGCCGAGCGCGGCGACGAGGCTCGCGCGATTGACGAGGACAGCGACCGAAATATGCTCGACTTCGAAGCCGCCGCTGATCGTCTGGATGGTCTTCGACGAGACTTCGTAGTTCGTCGTCTCTTCGCGTTTCTGATTCTCTTCGTTCGACTGTTTGCCATTGTCCGACTGCGTTCCGCTCGGCGGCAAATTCTGCGTGACGCTGGTCGGCGGTTGATTGGTCGAATTCTGCGACGTCTCGTTCGATCTCACGACACGAACCGAGCGCTCGACGCGCGAATCGGGATCGAAAACAGTCTCGTTTGTCTGTTTTCTGTCGGTATTGATTCGCGTCGCGACGCTGATCTGAAAATTATTGAAGCCGAAGAAAGGAGTTAAAGTACGACTGATATTGTCTTGAATTTCCTTCGAAAACGTCTTTTCGAGCGAGAGCATCTGGCCGGGTTCGCTGTCGCCGGAATCCTCGCCCGAGGCGAGCAGCAGGCCGTCGGTATCGAGCACCGTTACCTCCTCGGGCTTCATGCCCGGAACGGCCGCGGCGACAAGATGACGAATAGCCTTAGCGACCGAGACATCGTCCGGCACTTCGGTCCGCACGACGACCGAGGCAGACGGTGGCTGGCTTTCCCGGCGAAACGATCCATCGTCAGGTAACACCAAGTGAACCCGCGCGGCTTTCACCGCGCTCATCAATTGGATCGTCCGCGCCAATTCGCCTTCCAATGCGCGGACGCGCGTGACCTGCTGCATGAACGAAGTGAGGCCGAGGGAGCCGAGCTTGTCGAAGAGTTCGTTACCGGCGTTCGGGCTGTTCGGCAGCCCCTTCTCGGCGAGCAACATGCGCGCCTGCGCCGTCTGTCCATAATGGACATAGACCGCCGTGCTGTCGGCGCTGACATCGAAATCGATATTGGCTTCCTTGAGCGCCGAAGCGATGCGGCTTACGTCCTCGCGGTCGAGGCCGCCGTAAAGAAGCTCCTGCGTCGGCCGGCTGAGATAATAGCCGGCAAGACCCGTGACGAGAAAGACCGCAAGGCCCGTCATGCCAAGGCCGATGAGCCTTCGCGTGCCGAGCTTGAGTAGATTATCCCAGACGCGCTTCGCTTGTTCGAGCGCCGCCATTCCCCGCCTCCGCTCTCGCTTTGCAGCAATGTGCGGCGACAAGCTTGCGCGGAGATTGCCCGCAATAAAAACGGCCGCACCTGCAACAGGCGCGGCCGCACTCGCGAAAAAGGCTTATGCGAAGTTATTACAGGCCGAAGAGCTTCAGGATGAGCTGGGTGTTGGAGTTGGCGATCGACAACGCCTGAACACCGAGCTGCTGCTGAACTTGCAGGGCCGAAATCTTCGTCGAAGCTTGGTTCATGTCCGCATCGACGAGCGAGCCGACCGCGGACGTCAGCGAATCCGTCAGATTCGAGATGAAGTTCTGCTGCTCGGTCACGTTGTTCTGGGCCGCGCCGACGACGCTGCCTGCCGACGTGACGCTGTTCAGAACCGAGCCGATATCGGTGAGCATGTTGGCGATGGCGCCAGCGCTCGCACCCGTCACATTGAAGTTGAGGACCGACAGGCCCGAAGCCGCGCCCGACGAACCGAGAATACCCGTCGTCGCCGCGGTCGAGGCCGTATTGAACAGGGCCGTCGTCGAACCGGTGTCGATGGTGATGAATTGCGCGCCGCTGGTCGGGTTATAAGACGCGAGCAAATTCACCGTCGCGCCGGACGATGCCATGAGGAAGTTGACGCCGTTGACGTTGGTCGATTGACCAAGGCTCAGCAGCGACTGGATCTGCGAGTTGATGTCGCTCTGGGTCTTGGCAAGATCGGCCGTGTCGCCTTCGTTAACGAGGTTCGAAGCCGTCTGAAGGTCCGTCTTGATGTTGTTGACGACGGTCACCGTTTGCTGCAACGCCGTGTTCATCGTCGACAACAGGGCGGCGCTTTCCGACAACGCGCTCGAAACCGCGTTCAAGCTGTCGACCTGCGAGCTCATCGAAGTCGCAATCGACCAATAGGCGGCATTGTCCTTCGCGCCCGAAATCGCGAGACCCGTCGAGACTTGGTTTTCGTATGTATTGAGGCTCTGCTGCGTCTGATTGAGGGCGAGCAGCGCCGTCATGGCAGACGAATTTACGAGAAGATCACTTGACATGGATGTATGTCCCTAGGTTGGCCAATACTTGTGGGACATGCCGGGTTTGCGCCGGTACGGCAGGGCGGCCTGATGCCTTTGGAGAATGCGTCTCCAACCTGCCGTGCTGATGACGCTACCGGCAAAACCTTTCCCGAAACTTAAGCGCGCCGGCGCCGCCCTCTACCATGGGATGCGTCCATAGCGGCTGGCCAACTGCTGGTATTCGTCCTGGCTTTGCGCAGCGGCCACGGGATCGGTCGCAATCCGGTACATTCCAGAGCCGTGATGGACCATGCGCCGAATGAGCGGCCGCGAAGAAAGATGACGTTTGACGGTGCTGTTCGGACCGCCCTGGGTCAGGACATTGGCGATCCAGGGCCGAACCTGCGCGCAGGTCTGGAGGGTCACCGGCGCCGTCGCCTCGACGAGATGAATCCGTTTGGCCCCGCTCAATGCCAGCCGCCCAAGCCAATCATTGTCGACGTGCCAACGCAGCGATTCGTCGAACGGGCCAACCCGCCGCCACAGATCCGTCGTCATCATCCAGCCTGACGGCGTCGGAAAATCGTTGACCCTGATCGCGCGTTCCTCGGCATCGATCTCCAATTGATTCGAGGAGACGAAGTCGCAGCTCTCGAGAGCGGTCAGAGACCAGGCGAGAAAATTCGCTTCCCATTGGTCATCGTCTTCAAGCATGGCGATGAAATCATGGCCCCCGGCTGCGGCCGCATGGGCCGCGGTGTTGATTGCCGCCGACTGGCTGCGCCCGGCACTTCGCGCGAACGTAATGTCCGGCTGCAAGCCGAGCGACGGCGGAACCTGCGCGTCCGAATCAATTCCGATAAAAAAGGCAAGCCGAATATCGGCGGGGCGCGTCTGCGCGCGGGCTGCGGCGACCGCTTGCTCGACGAAAAGCACACGGTTCGTGCTTCCGGCGAGGCGCGACGGGATGACGATCGCAACCGATCGCTCAGCCGGCCTTGGCATGGTATTCCTCCGCGGGCGTCTCGGCCGAGACAGAGACGGCGCTCGCCAGCTTCACTTCCGGCAATTGCCCGACGAACGCGTCAAAGACTTCGGCGAGGCGCTGCGGCACGAAGAGAATGTCGAGATAATAGAAACGCGCCGGACCAGCGGTCCTCTCATTGGCCTTGTAGCGCGCGCCGATTCCGATCAGGTCGAGAACGACATTCCATTTTTCGGCCATCGAACCGCTGCACAGACAAAAGCCAAAATTGTCGAAGGCCGCGACGTAAGGAAAATCCTCGGCAAGCGCCAAAAGATTGCTGCTCCACGCCGAAATATCCGCGCCGTCCTCGATCTGCGCTTCGACCCATAACATCGGCTGCCAGCGTTTGAGCCACGAAAGATTCTGCCGGATCACCACATGATCGTAGCCATCGAGATCGGTCTTGACGAGATCGACGCCATCGGGCGCGAGATCCGCAAAAGTCACACGCCTTGGCTCAAGCAAGGACTGCAGATATCCATAGCGGCGCAATTCCCTGACATTGCCCGTGCCGTTCACCGCCGCGATATTGCCCCGGTCCTCCTCGGCGCCGACGAACCCCCACACGATCTCGCTGTTGCGCGCATAGGCGCCATTTCGCTCGGCGTTGAACTTCGCATACTTGTAGAATTCGAGCGAGGCATCGACCGAAATGGTCTTTGTCAGCCGCACGCCGCTCAGCCACATCAGAACGATCGTGTCGAGAATATTGGCGCCGATGTCGAGAACCGACGCATCGCCGACAATTTGATTGAAGACCGTCAGCAGCAGGGGAAGACGCCGATCGTAAAGCGGATAGGTGCTGAGATAATGATCAAGCTGGTGCGATTGCGGCGCGATCAATTCGAATTGGGCTGCGCCATTGCCGAGCCGCATGGTCTTCTGCTGGCGTCCGTTGAGACAATGCTGCCACGGCGTTTTGTTTCTCAGACGCGGAAATATATAAAGCTTTGCGCCGCGGCGCCCGATGTCGGCGTGAAAGCTGACATGTTCGCATACTTCCGAACCGTCGATATCGAGGCCGATATAAGCAGCATCGAGGATAGCGCTCAGACGATAAAGCCCCAAACCTCCGAAGGCCGACTCGACGGCGATCGGCGCGTGAGTCTCTTCGATCGGAACCTGCCGATCACAGATGAGGGACTGAAACAGATCCGGCATATGCGCCACCGGCGCACCGCGGACAGCCTTCCAGCAATCGCCGGGGCTCCAATGCTCATGCCGCAGCGCATAGATGTCATAATAGACGGGGTCTGAAACGGCGAAAATGCCGGCATGGTCGGGAGCGGCGAAAAGAAACTCCAAGGCCGCAGCGAAGCCGTCCGGAGCGATCTCCGACGCGTTGACTTCGTCGAAATCCAGCATGCAAAGAGCATCGTAATCGGCGAGCCCGCGCTCCTTCACGAAGGCCATGATGCGATTGCGCAGGAAAGCGATTCGCTCGGTCCGCAAGCGAAGCGAGGCGTCCAGCCCGTCGAAGCAAAGGATATGTGCATTGTCGCGCCCCCGGCACCAATCCGCCAGGATCGCCTTGCTGCCGTCTTGAGAATCGTTTTCGGCAAAAACGAAGGCGGCTTCGCCGGCCATTGCCGCGAAGCGCGCGCAATTTGCCAGCACCTGCGGCAGATACGGCGCGCAATCGCGCACGCATCCCGCAAAAATGATAGATCTTGCCATGCCCCCACCTTTTTATGCGATGGCTCACATCATCAGCTATACGACCGCACGAGACTGCCGATCAGCATGTTCCAGCCGTCGATGAGAACGAAAAAAAGGACCTTGATCGGCAGCGAAATAACGGATGGCGGCAGCATCATCATGCCCATCGACATGGTCAGCGTCGAGACGACGATGTCGATGACGAGGAAGGGCAAGGCGATCAAAAAGCCCATCTCGAAGCCGCGGCGCAATTCCGAAATCATGAAGGCCGGGATGAGAACGCGGATCTCGACCTCGGGAGCGGGTTGCTTCCCGGTCGGCGGCGCCAGCTTGAGATCGGGCGGCGCAAGATCCTCGAAAAGCTTCAGGTCCTTGTCGCGCACCTGCTTGAGCATGAATTGCCGGAACGGCTCGATGATTTTCGGAAAAGCGGCCTTTTCGTCGATCTTATTGTCCATGAGGGGCTGGACGCCGTCCTGCCAGGCACGGTCGAAGGTCGGCGCCATGACGTAAAAGGTCATGAACAAAGCCAGACTGATGAGCACCAGATTGGCCGGCGTGCTTTGCAATCCGAGCCCCGAGCGCACGAAGGACAGCGCGACGATGAATCGGGTGAAGCTCGTAACCATGATCAAAAGGCCGGGCGCGACCGACAAAACTGTCAGCAGCGCGACCAATTGAATGATCCGCGCCGCAGCGCTGCCGCCGCCCTGCGGGATCAAAGTATTGAGGTCCGGGGTCTGCGCGAGCGCGGCCGTTGCCGGGACGAGCAGCAGCGCCAGAGCAAGAGACAGGCGCTTCACTGCACCACCAAGGTTTGGATGATCAATTCACGGACGTGCCCCCGCGAGCGGATCACGGCGCGCTCGGTCAAGTCCTCGCGCAAATGCTGAAGGCCGCTGGCGCCGCCGATCTGCGCGAGCGTCACCGTTTTCATGAAACCGAGAATGTCGTCGGCAATTTCCGCAGCCATGACCTCCGGCTTTGTCGTCGACTTCTTGTCGATGACAATCGCCGTTTGCAGCCGCACCCAGGCATTGGACGGATCGGCGAGATTGGTAATGATCGGCGGCAAGGCGATCAGACTTGCGTCGGGCGCTGCGCGCTCTTGCGCGGCGACGAGGTTGCGCGCTTCGTTGCGCGCCGAGCTTATCATCGTAAGCCCGACCACCGCGCCGATGATAATCGCGATGACACTCATCCCCGCCATGGTCAGAAGCCAGGGAATCAGGGCCGGAAACAGTTGCGGCGGCGGCGGACTTTCCTCGCCCCCCTCTTCCGCGCCCTCGGTCACGGGCGCTGCCGCGCTCGCTTTCTTTCGAAAAAGACCGTTTATGAGGGCGGAAATCTTCATCGCATCACAGCGGCTTGAACCGGTCGTAAATCTGCTGACCTACGGCAGGCTGCTGCACTTCCATGATGCGGCCGCGGCCGCCGTAGGAAATGCGCGCCTCCGCAATCTTGTTATAGGCGATCGTATTGTCCTTCGAGATGTCGCGCGGCCGAACGATACCGGCAATATTCAGCACCCGCAATTCGTAATTGACACGCACCTCTTGCGAACCGCTGACGATCAGATTGCCGTTCGGCAGGACATCGGTGACGACCGCGCCGACCGACAATTGAATTTTCTCCGAACGATCGATCGAGCCCTGGCCCTGCTCGGTGGACGACGAGGTGAAGTCATATTGCGGATACCATTGGGTCTGGCCGCCGCTGTTTTGGACCTGATAGTTTAGTCCGCCCTTGACTTCGGAATTCTGGTCGCGGCCGCTCGAATTGCCGAAAACGGCGCTATCGTTGATCGAAATATTCACCGTAATCACGTCACCGATGCGCGAGGCACGCGGATCGCTGAAAATATCGGACCGGCTGCCGTCCCAGATCGATCCGGACGTCGAGCGGCCATTTTGCGCGAACACCGAGGTTGGCATCGGCGCTACATCCGCAGATAGCCCCGTGCCGACGGGACTCATTTGCGGCTCGCGGCCGATTTCCTTCAGATCGCCGGCGCAGCCCGTCAACAGCAGCAAGCCGGCCAAGAGAAGCATTGGTCGTAGCAATGATCGCATCAAGATCTCTTCCCGTCGCCGGTGTTGACGCCTACCATTTTATCGGTGAGCTGCGCCGCGCGGGCCGGATCCATTTGACCAAGGATCGAGCTTGCGACGCGCGTGTTCAATTTGCTCAGAAGTGCTGCGGCCATCGTGTCGTCCATCTGGGCAAGCTCGTTGGCCGCCGCCTCCGGCTCCATCTTCGTATAAATCGCGACGACGTCGGCGCTCGCTTTTTTCAAGGCCTCGTCGCGCTTGCGCAGCCATTCTTCGTATTCCGCGCGCTTGGCTTCGAGCTCGGCGATTTTCTGCTGCAGACGCGCCTCGAGCTCTTCGAGCTTTGCCGCCTGCCAGGCTATTCGCGCCGCGCCGGCCGTCGAGACATTGTTGGCGCAGAACATCCGAACTTCCGGCAAGGTGCGGAGCGCCCGCATGCGCGCCTCCGCTTTGGCGCGCGTCTCAGACGCCTGACGCTTCAACGACTGGGCATGGAGATCGACCGGCTGTTGCGCCGCCTGCTCCGGAAAATCGGCTTGCGCCGCGCCCGCCGCGCCCATGTTGTCGTCCACCGCTCGCGTCTGCGCGCGCGACCCCGCCACGGAGATGCACAAGAACAGAAGGGCAAATGAAACGTACCGCATGTTCCCATCCGCACGGTCGCCGGGCCGCACCCCTCGAGGGCACAACCGCACATGACCTGCTGCCTTTCGCGCCCGCGACACTGCAAGAAGAAGCTTGTGCCGGGCTTGTTGACGTAAGGCCTATTCGACGATGAGATCGGCCTGTAGCGCGCCCGCCGCCTTGATCGCCTGGAGAATCGCGATGATGCCGCTCGGCTTGAGGCCGATCTGGTTGAGGCCGGCGACGAGCGTGCGCAGGCTCGGGCCATGCACGATGGCAATTGTCCCGCCAGACTGATCGACGTTGACCTGCGTATTCGGCACGACGACCGTCCGGCCGTTCGAGAATGGCGCAGGCTGAGAAACCTGCGGCGTTTCCGTCACCCGCACGGTGATATTGCCGTAGGTCACCGCCACGGTGGAAATCTGCACGTCTTGACTGATGACCACAGCGCCGCTGCGCGCATCCATCACGACGCGCGCCGGCATATCCGGCTCGACTTCGAGTTCGCCGAGTTCGGCGATGAAGCGTGCTTTATTGACATTTGGCGGCGCATCGACATCGACCGAACGCTGGTCGCGCTGGCGCGCCGCGGCCATGCCGAAATGGCGCTGCGTGAAGGAATTGATCGCGTCGGTCACGCGCTCGGCGGTCGCAAAATCGGGGTTCTTAAGCTCGAATGTCAGCGCCCCAACGTCCTGCAGATCACCTGGCACTTGGCGCTCCATCAGCGCGCCATTGGCGATTCGCCCGGCGGTCGGTACGTTTTCGGTGACGCTCTCCGCCTGGCCCGCGGCCTCATAGCCGGAGACAGCGACCTGCCCCTGGGCGATGGCATAAGTCTGGCCGTCGACGCCATTGAGCGAGGTGAGGACGAGCGTACCGCCCATCAGGGAGACGGCATCGCCAAGCGACGACACCGTCACGTCGATGCGCGTGCCCGGCGTCACAAACGGCGGCACATCGGCGGTGACGAGAACCGCAGCGACGTTGCGCGTGCGCATCGAACTGCCGCGTACATTGATGCCCATCCGATCGAGCATGGACGCGAGCGCCTGCGCCGTGAACGTCGAATTGAGCAGCGTATCGCCCGTATTCTGCAGGCCGACGACAAGACCATAGCCCAAGAGCTGATTGTCGCGGACGCCCTGGAGCGAGGAAATATCCTTGATGCGCACGGCGGCATCGGCGCCGAAGCCCGCGAAACACAAAGCCAGGACGAGACAAAGACGAAACATTATCCGCCCACCCGCACCGTTCCGTCGGATTGCACAGTTCCGGAAATCGTCACCCCGCTATCGAGATTGCGGATCGAGATGACATCGCCTGCGCCGCCGGCCTGCAAGGCGGCGGCATAGGTCTCGATGATCAGCCCATCCTGCTCGAAGATGACCCTCACTTTTTGGCCATCGACAATGAGCCGCGGCTCGCCCACCGCATTGGCCGAAATCGGCAGGCCCGGCAGAAGCGTATGCCGCGCCACCTTGCCGATCAGCGCCGTCGGCGTGTCGATCGCCGCCCCCCGCATCGGACCGCCCGAACCGAAATCGTGCTCGACGATCCAGTTCGGCTTGATGACATCGCCAGGATAAATCGTCACCGACGGCACCGGCAGAACGTTGCCGGCATAGGCCGGTGCCGCGACGAGCGCCATGAACAAAACGGGCGCCGCAAGACGACGCCTGTTCTTCCTTCGCGCCGAGGCGCGTTGCGATTCAAAGCTCATGCGTCACCCCATATTTTTGGTGAGCGTCTGCTCCATCTGGTCGGCAGCCTGAACCACCTTCGAGTTCATCTCATAGGCGCGCTGGGCGGTGATGAGATTGGTGATTTCCTTTACCGGATCGACGTTCGAGGCTTCGAGAAAGCCCTGGTTGATGGCGCCGAAGCCAGGATCGCCCGGAATGCCGGCAACCGCCTGGCCGGAGGCTTCCGTCTGCTGGAAATTGTTGTTGCCGACCGGCAGAAGACCGCCCTCATTGGCAAAATTGGCGAGCGTCAACTGGCCGATCTGCTGCGGCTGCGTCTGGCCGGCGAGCGTCACGGAGACGACGCCGGTCTGGTTGATGGTGACGCTCAAGGCATTGGTCGGCACGATCATCGACGGGCTCACGACATAACCGTCCTGGGTCACGATCTGGCCGTTCTGATTGGTCGAAAAGTCGCCGGCGCGGGTATAAAGCAAGCTACCGTCCGGCGCCGTAACCTGAAACCAGCCGCGGCCGCTGATCGCAAGATCGAGCGGATTGCCGGTCGTGTTGAGCGTGCCTTGAATTTGCAGACTACGGACCGCCGCCGTCCGCACGCCAAGACCGACCATCGCGCCTTCCGGCACGGCGCTGTTCTGGCCGCGGCTCGACGCGCCGGGCAACCGCTCCGGCTGATAAATCAGATCGGTGAACTCGGCCCGCGAGCCGCGGAAGCCGGTCGTGTTGATATTGGCGATGTTATTGGCGATCACCTCGACGTTGAGGCTCTGCGCCGCCATGCCGGTCGCCGCAATGGACAGAATCGTTGATGACATATCGCGCCCCTTAAATCGCCATGCGGCTTACTTCTTGATAGGCCGAGACGACCTTGTCGCGGATTGCCACAACAGTTTGCAGCGATTGCTGCGCATCAAGCACCGACTTCGCAACGTCCTGTACCGAGGCCCTGCCCTGCAGGCCCGAGATCGCCGTCGCTTCGCCGGCTTTCAGCTTATCGACGGCATCGCCGGTGACTTGCGCCAAGACCGAGCCGAAATCCGTCGGCGCGCCGGAGGATACCGCGGGCGCTCCGGCGCCCGTGATGGCCGGCGCGATCGAGGAGAGGCTGCCGAGCGCATCGGACGCGACAGTACCGAGGAGCGTGAGAGCGGGAATCATCAGTTGTTCCTCATCAGATCAACGGTCATCGTAAAGAGCTCGCGCGCCTGTTTGACGACCTGGATATTGGCGGAATAAGAGCGATTCGCTTCGCGCATGTCGGCCATCTCGCTAATGAGATTGACATTCGGCAGCTTGACGAAACCATTCGCATCGGCAGCCGGGTTGCCCGGATCGTATTCGACACGATAGGGCGAGCGGTCATAGCCGATGGCCGCGACTTTCACGAGATCGGCGCCGCTCGCCTGATCCATCTCGTCTTCGAAGGTGACGAGCTTGCGCGTGTAAGGGTTGGCACCCGGCGTCGCAGCCGTCGATTCGGCATTGGCCAGATTTTCGGAAATAACGCGCATCCGGGTGGAATGCGCCTCGAGGCCGGAGGTCGCGGCGGCGATCGCCGCTTCGATTGGATCGATCATGGCGAGCCCTTCACGCCAACTGTAAACATCTGGGCGAACGACTTCACGATCGCCGTATTCATCGAATAATCGCGGCTGACGGCATTGGCCTTGAGCATCTCGCGTTCCATGCTCACCGAATTGCCGGACGGCACCACCTCCCAGGGCGACGCATCCTTCGTTGCGTCTTCGCTGCTGAGAGGATTAAGCGAAAAATCCCGCGGATTGGTGGAGACGAGCTGCAACTGTGTTTGCTGCAGAACATCGTCAAACGGCGCCACGTCCTTGGCGACATAGCCGGGCGTATTGGCGTTGGCGACGTTTTCCGCCACGGCCGCCTGACGCACCGCCAACCAATGCTGCTGCGACGTCGCCAGGTCGAAAAGGTAAATCGGCTCCAAGATCGCACCCGTTCTTCAATCTCAAAAAAAAGCCTAGGGCCGAAATCTTGCCCCAGGCTGGCGCGGGGCCGCGCTCAGCAGGCGCGCGCCGCCAGCTTCGCGTCGGCGATGGCCTCGACGAGGCGGAGCGTGTCGTTCGCCTCGCCTTGCGAGCCTGCGGCGAAGGTGATTTCGGAAATTTCGACGCTCGCATGCGCGGCTTGCAAGACAAGATTGAAGCGCACGGTAATGTCGCGGTGGCGGAATTCGAGATCGAGAAGGATCGACGGCGGCCGATCCCATTCAAGCTCGTAGTCCGCTGAGCATCCGTAGGACAAGGTGCCGTGCTTGAAATAAAGCTCCATCGAGGAATTGACGATATCGCGGATATTGTTGAACTGCTCGAGATGAATGAACGAAACGTAATCGGCGACATTCATCAGTCGCAGCTCCGCCGCGACATCCATAATCCCATCGGCAATCGCTTTGGCACGCAGCAAGGAATGATCGCTGGATGATCCGGCCAGCATGGCAAATCTCTCAATGTATCGGCGCACGACGGCGCTCGCGTCTCTGAAGCATGTGGATCAATTCCGCAACGGCCCGATAAAATTCGGGGGGAATCGTCCGGTCCACCTCGACACTGTCATACATGGACCTTGCGAGAGCCTTATCTTCGATAACCGGTATATTGTTTTCCTCGGCCGCCGCGCGGATTCGCAGCGCGAGATAATCCTTGCCTTTGGCGAGAACCTGCGGCGCCCCACCCTCGTCGCGGACATAGCGCAGCGCGACGGCATAATGGGTCGGATTGGCGACAACCATGGTGGCGCGCGACACGGCGGCGATCATGTTGCGCCGCCGCCGGTCCAAAGCGAGCGAGCGCATGCGCGCCTTGACCATCGGATCGCCTTCGATCTGCTTGGCCTCGTCCTTCACTTCCTGCCGACTCATGCGCAACTCGCGGCGCCAGTTCATCCGCGACCAGACGAGATCGACCGTCACGATCACCAGCGTCGCCACGGTGATGCCGGAAACGAACCGCATCGCCATTTGCATAATGACGTCCGGAAAGACATTCGGATCAACGAACATCGCATCGACAAATTGTAGGCGGTCGGCCTGCAGCATGGCGGCAATGATGAGGGCGATGGCGAGGAACTTGACGACGCTCTTCAAGAATTCGGTCGCCCCGCGCATACTGAACAGGCGGTGCCAGCCCTCGGCGGGCGAAACGCGGGAAAAATCCGGCCGGATGCGCTCGAAGACGATACGCGGCGGATTCTGCGCAAACGACGCACCAAGGCCCGCAACGATGAGAATCACGAAGGCAGGAACGAGCAAGGCGCCGGCCTGCTCGGCAATGAGCCTGCAGAGCTCGACGGCGTCAAATCCGGTCGCCAGCCGCCAATCATTGGCGTTGTCGAGCAGGCGCTCGAGGATCACGACGAGCGCCGCCGCCCCCGTCTTGACGAAGAATGCCATGATGATGAGCAAGCCGGCGGTGAAGGCAAAAATCGAAACCTCGCGCGAGACCGGAACATTGCCGCGTTCGATCGCGTCGCGGATTTTCTTTTCTGTGGCTTCTTCTGTCCGGCTATCCCTGTCGGGTTTCTCCGCCATATTCGCGCGTCATCCCGTCAGTAGATCTCTTCGTCGTCTTCTTCCGAATTGAGCTCGATCTCGCCGCGTTCGGACATTTCGAGCGCCAGGTCGGCGATCATCCGGCGCGCCTTGAGCACCTCGCGATGCGGCGCCGGGCCGCCATTGGAAAGCTCCGCCTCGACAATGCGCCGGGCGCGCGACGACAGCGTCGAAAGGATCGCATTGCGGAAGCCGGCGTCGGTGCCTTTAAGCGCAAGAACGACGCGCTCCGTCGGGATCTGATCGAACAGAGCGAGCCTCGATTTGGCCGGCAGCTTGATGATGTCATCGAAGGTAAAGAGCAGGCCGCGCAGGACTTCGGCGACCTTCGGCCGTGCCTCGGCAAGGCTCTGCAGCACGTCCTCCATCTGCTCGCGCTCCATCTTATTGATGATATCGGCCATCCGGCCGTTATGCGCGGTCCGATTGTTGCGCGACACATTGACGAGAAGGTCTTCCTGCAACGTGCTTTCGATAATGCGCATGGCCGGCTCGGACACGAGGGCAATGCCGACCATGCGCCGCATGATCTCGTTGCGGAACTCGCGCGGCAGCTGGCCCATGACTTTCGCCGCGCAGACGGGCGTCACCTTCGAGAGGATCGCCGCGCCGGTCTGCGGATGCTCCTTGACGAGATAGCTCGCAAAAAGCGTCTCCGAGACGCCGGAAAGCCGCTGCCAGATCGACTGATTGGAATTGCCGGTGACATCCGACATGATGTCGGAGATCTCTTCGGGCGGCAGAAGCCCGGAAAGCAGGTGCTCGGCGTCGGTGGGCGAGATCATAAGTCCGGCGCCCTTGATGAAATTGCCAGCGAATTCCTCGATCGTGTCTTCGATGATCGGCATCGGAACGACGCCAAGTTCGGCAACCGAACGGGTGATCTCGCGCAACTCATCCTGATCGAAATGCTTGAGCAGCCGGCTCGCCAGCGGCTTGCCCATCGCCAGCAACAGTGCCGCGACTTTCGACGGCCCATCGAGCGATTTGGGCTCCTCTGCATTGGATGGAGCGGCGCCGTCGGCGGACATGGATCAGCGCTCACTCGCCGCGTTGGGACCGAGAACCTCTGTCAGAGAGACGCCGAATCGCGACGTATCGTCCTCAACGACGACGACTTCGCCGCGCGCCACGACTCGGCCGTTGACCACGACATCGACCGGCTCGCCGACCCGGTGATTGAGCGGAACGACGGCGCCGCGCCCGAGCTTCAGGAGATTGGCGACCGGCATGGTCGCGGAGCCGAGCACGACCTGCAGCGTGATCGGGATGCGCAAGACGGCATCGATATTGCGCCCCTCACCCGGCATAGCCGACGGGACCGCCGCTGTTTCCTCGGCGATTTCAGCGAAGCCATCCAGATGCGAAGCCTCGTTCTCTATCATGACCAGCGCCCTATTCCGTACCGCGAGCCAGCCGGTCGAAGGTTAAATCCTTCGTCCGCCGGCCGGCGGAATTTTAATGATCGATCAATCCGTCCAAAAAGTCCTGATCGCTGTCGACGACTGCATCGACGCGAAGCGTATAATTGCCCTCCGCCTGGCCAAGCTGGCACCAGAACAGCGGCTCATCGTTACACTCAAGCCGCACTCGGCTCTTCGGCGTCGATTTGAGCTGCAGGATATGGCCGACCTTGAGATCGGCAATATCGCCGAGCGTGAATCCCTCTTCCTGGATGATCGCCTGGACCGTGACCTCGGCCTTGCTGACTTCCGTCTTGATCCGCCGGCTCCATCGCGGGTCGGCCGCGGCGACGTCAATGGTGTGATCGGCCGTGAGACTCTGGCGTATCGGGTTAAGCGCGGCCTGCGGAATGACGATAAAGAGCTCTCCGGAGCGGGCGAGAATGCGCAGATTGAACTTGGCCAGAACCGCAAAATTGTTGCGCGGCGCGATCGCCGCGAAATCCATGCGCGTCTCGATCCGTTCGAATTTGAAATTCGACTCGACGATCACCGAAAAGGCAGACTGGAGCGATCGCGAAATGAGATCGATGGTCTTTTGCGCGACACGCATTTCGATATTGGTCAGCGCCCGATTCTCGACGTAAGGCGCCTCGCTGCCATCGCCGCCGAACAGCGCCTCGACTAGCGCGAAAATGAGCTTGTTATCGAGCCCGACGAGGACGCGCGCATCCCAGGCTTGCGCATGCAGGACGGCGACGACGGCCTTGCCTTCGGCCGTCTCCAGAATTTTGCCGAGCCGCTCGGTCTTGACGGAATTGACGCTGAAATAGGCGGGCGCCGTCGAAAGCTGGCGCGTGTTCTCGGAACATTGCATCGCCAGGCGATCGAAGATGACGCGCAGCATCGGCATGCGCTCGATCGAAATGCCGGCCGAATCGAACAAATGTTCGGGCGAGCGCGGCTGCGGGTCCGGCTCGGCGTGATGCTTGGCGCGCGTTGTCATGCTGCCTGCCGTGCGCCGCCGGAGATCGTCTCATTCTCAACCATGTCGATCGTCGGCCGGTCGTGCGAGGAAATCGTCTTGCGCCCGTGCTCGAGCGCGATCTGCGGCATGGCGCCGTTCATAAATGCGAGCAGCGTCTGCTTGACGATGAAATAGACCCGCAGCCGCTTCTCGCGCGTCACCTTGATCTTATGCGCCAGCGGCGAGGTGAAACCATAAGAGAGCAGGATGCCGCCGAAAGTGCCGACCAGCGCCGAACCGATCAGACCGCCGAGCAATTCGGGCGATTGGTTGAGCGCGCCCATCGCCTTGATGACGCCGAGAACGGCCGCAACGATGCCCAGTGCCGGCATCGCATCGCTCACCGTGGTCAGCGAATAATAGGGCTTCAGCCGGTCGTGCGTGATCGTCTCGATTTCCTCGTCCATCAAGGCTTCGATCTCATGCGTGCGCGCATTGCCGACGATGAGCAGCCGGACATAGTCGCAGATGAAATGGGTCAGCTCCTTGTCCTTCAGGACATTCGGGAAGGCGCGGAAGATTTCCGATTCGTCCGGATTGTCGACATGCGATTCGACTTCGTTGCGCGCCTTGCCGCGCAGTTCCCGCATCAGCGCATAGAGTACGCCGAGCACGTCGAGATAATCGCGCTGGGTCGGCGCCTTGCCCATGATGCCTTCCATCACGGCGCGGCCGGTATCCTTGATGGTCGAAAGCGAATTGGCGACGATGAATGTGCCAACAGCCGCGCCGGCGATCATCAGATATTCCATCGGCTGCCAGATGACCGACAAATGGCCACCCTCGCTGGCGTAACCGCCGACGATGCAGCTCATGGCAATCACCAAGCCGATGATAAAACTCAAGGCCGCCCCTCCGACACCTAGTCAGCCTCGTCGTAAGCTTGCTGGCTTGCCCGAAGCTGAAATCCGGCCCGATGACGCACGGCGGCAAGGTCAGGCCCGGACAAGCCAGCGGCATCAAAGCTGGAGAACCTTCGAGGGAGCAAGCCGTGCTTACTGCCACTCAGCTCTATAATGCCGTCACCCGGGCGGGGTCGAATTACGCCGGGTCGGTCGCCACCGAGCCGTCCGTCGAGCAGCAGACGAAATACTTTCTTGACAATATCGGCAAGGTGACCAGCGCCAAGCAGCTCGTCAACAATTCGCGCCTCTATAACTACGTGATGAACGCCTTTGGCCTCGCCAACAACCTGAATGCAAAGGCCTTGATCACCAAGGTTCTCGAAGGCGGCAGCGGCGCAAACAGCTTCGCCGCGAGCCTAAACGATCCGCGTTATTCCGCACTCGCCGCGGCCTTCAACTTCAAGGCGAACGGCGCCGCAACGACGACCTCGGAAAAGACGCAGCAGACAACCGTCAGCAATTTTTACGAGCAGACGGTCGAAAACAACATCGGCCAGCAGAATCAGGGCGCGCAAATGGCGCTCTATTTCAAGCGGATGGCATCGCAGATCACCAGCCCGTACAACATTCTCGGCGATAAGACGCTGCTGAACGTCTTCGAAACGGCGTTCAACCTGCCGACGACCCTGTCGCTCGAGAGCATCGACATGCAGGCGAAGACCGTCGGCCAGTTTCTGAACATCAGCCAATTGCAGAACCCGACCTATCTGCAGAAGTTCATCGAACGCTTCACCGCCAGCTATGACGCGAAAAATCCGACCGGCGGCACGAGCGCACCGCCGACCATCGCCATGCTCGTGTCTCAGCCCGGCATCAGCCAAAATCTGCTTCTAAGCATCGCCAATCTCAGGCAGGGGGGATCGTAAGTCATGCAGTCCGGTCCTTATGTTTCGCTTTCGGCGCAATTGACGCTGGAAAAGCGGCTTGAATCCCTTGCGTTAAACGTCGCCAATATGAACACGGTCGGCTATCGCGCCGCCGGCGTCAGTTTCCATACTTACGTTTCGCGCAGTGGCGATGCGCCCGTGGCCTATGCGACAGCCGGCAGGGATTACATTACCCGCACCGAAGGGCCGCTGGAGCGGACCGACAACCCGCTCGATGTCGCCGTCCAAGGCGAGGGATTCCTGGCGATCCAGACACCCGGCGGAACCGTCTATACGCGCGACGGCCGCATGCGCATGCGGCCGACCGGCGAACTCGAATCGCTGGCCGGGCATCCGATTCTCGATGCCGGCGGTACGCCGCTCATTCTCGATCCGACCGCCGGGCCGCCGGTGATCGGTGGCGACGGCATGATCAGCCAGGGCGGCGAACAGATCGGCGCCATTGGCCTTTTCCAGATCGCTCCGGGCGCGAAATTCACCCGCTATGAGAATTCCGGCGTCATTCCCGACAAGCCGGCGACGCCGATCCTCGATTTCAACACCAACGGAATCGTCCAAGGCCATGTCGAAGGCTCGAACGTCAATCCGATCCTCGAAATGGCCAAACTGATCACGATCGAGCGCGCCTTTGAAAGCATCTCCGGTGGCGCAGAAAAAAATGAAAACACGTTGAAGGATGCGCTCCCGATTCTCGGCGGCACGTCTTGAGCACCTGCGCAGCGGCGGCACGATGACGGCCCTGACGCGACTGGAAGAGGCTGTCAATTACGGCCTCGAAGAAATCGGCGATTTGCGCGTCGGCGGCTTCGTCAGCGAAGTCGCCCCCTCGCATTACCGCATTGCCGGCCTGTCGCACTTCCTCAAGCTCGGCGAATGTGTCGGCCTGCAGCATGGCAGCCAAACCCAGCTGGGCGAGGTTGTCCGCATCGATCCGTCGGGCACGACGGTCAAGAGTTTCGACGCCAATGTCGCGGCGGGGATCGGCGACCGGGCCTATCGGATCGGCCCGCTGCACTTGTCGCCGGATGCGAGCTGGAAGGGCCGCGTCATCGACGCGCTCGGCCGGCCGATTGATGGCGCGGGGATCTTGCGGCGGGGTGAGCAGGCGCGCTCGATCGAATCTCCGCCTCCTTTGGCGTTGAATCGGGCGCGCGTGAAAACGCCGGTGCGGACCGGCGTACGCGCCATCGATCTTTTCATGCCGCTGTGTGCCGGACAGCGGATCGGCATTTTTGCGGGCTCCGGCGTCGGCAAATCGACATTGCTCGGCATGCTCGCCGGCGCCAAGGGATTCAGCGCCGTCGTTGTCGGGCTCGTCGGCGAGCGCGGCCGCGAAGTGCGCGAATTCCTCGACGATTCGCTTGGACAAAATCGCAAGCTCGCGGTGACGGTGGTCTCGACCGGCGACGAAAGTCCGATGATGCGGCGGCTCGCGCCCAAGACCGCGATAACGATCGCGGAATATTTTCGCGATCACGGCGAGAACGTCCTCTTGATCATCGATTCGGTGACGCGCTTTGCCCATGCGGCGCGCGATGTCGCCCTCGCCGCCGGCGAGCCGGCTGTTGCGCGCGGCTATGCCCCGAGCGTCTTCAGCGACCTTCCGAAGCTGCTCGAACGCGCCGGGCCGGGCGCCGAAGGCAGCGGCTCGATCACCGGCGTCTTTTCCGTTCTGGTCGATGGCGACGACCATAACGATCCCGTCGCCGACAATATCCGCGGCACGCTCGACGGCCATATCGTGCTCGATCGCGCCATCGCCGATCTCGGCCGTTTTCCGGCGATCAATATCCTCTCGTCGATCTCGCGGCTGGCGCAGAACGTCTGGACCAAGGAACAGCAGACGCTGGTGTTAAAGCTGAAATCCATGGTCGCGCGCTACGAGGATACGCGCGACCTGCGCCTGATGGGCGGCTATCAAACGGGCCAGGACAGCGAACTCGACCAGATCGTTACTTTGGTGCCGAAGCTCTACGATGCCCTGACGCAATCGCCGGCATCGCCGCCGTCGCGCGACGCGTTCCGCGAACTTTCCGACGCGCTGCAAGCGAAATAGGCGGCGCTGCGGCTTAGTGCGCCAGCCGTTCGAGCAGATCGCGGACATGCACCTGATCGGTCTTGTAATTGCCGGTCAGCGTATACATCACGAGGTTGACTCCGCCGCGCAGCGCCAGCTCATGCTGGCGGCCGCCGCCCGGCATCAGCGCATAGAGGCTGTCGCCGTTATCGTCGGCAGCCCAGCCGGCGGCAAGATCGTTCGAGGTAATGAGGATCGGCGAGACGCCGTCACCGGCACGCGCCGGCCGGGCGCCATCCGCCGGATTCGGCGGCGGCAGCGCCTCGATCCAGGTCTGGCCGGTTTCGTAGCGGCCGACAAAGCCGTCGATCAGATAGAACGTCTTGGTGACGACATGATCCGGCGGGATCGGCTCCAATTGCGGGACGTCGACGCCATGCAGAAGCTGGCGCAGCCAGAGGGTCTCGGGCGTCGGCGGCCCGTCCGGATGCGCCGTCAGGGCGTCGCGCGTATCGAAGACGATCGTGCCGCCCTGCTTCATATAGGCGGCGACCTTGGCGATGGCTGCGGCTGTGGGCTGCGGACGGTCGGCGACGATCGGCCAATAGAGCATCGGATAGAAAGCAAGTTCGTCGCGCCCCGGATCGACGCCGACCGGTGTGCCCGGGATCAGCGAAGTCCGTTGCGCCAGGATCTGCGAGAGGGTCGTCAGGCCCGCCTTGCTCTCCGCATCGACGTCCGGATCGCCGCTGATGACATAGGCGAGGCGCGTATTGAGCGCCGATTGCAGATCGCTTTGCGACAAGGGCGGATCTGCGCGTGGCGCTGCTTTGATCTGCGACGGCGCAGCAAAGCCCGCGGCCAAACCAATAAGGATCAGCGCGGCGGCGGCGCGGCCGAAGCGGCGCGAGAAGCCGCCCGAAAGCCAGAGCGAAGCAAGCGAATCGGCAATGAACAGGAGAAAGGCGATGGCCAGCAACGCCGGCCGCAGATCGGTCGGCGCCGCGCGCCGCAAAGGCTCCTGCGCAAAGCCGAAGCCGGAATAATCGGCCGCCTGCAAGGTCTCATTCGCGCCCAACGCATTGATGGCAAGCAGCTGATCCGGCGGCCCATAGAAGCCTGGCGGATGTTCGGCCGTGCCAGCGCCAGTGAAATTGACCGGGACCGGCTTGGCCGTCGGCGGCGGCGCGCCCAGCACGCCGAAACCGTCGAGGATGCTCGTCGGCGGCACGCTTTCGGCTTTCGCGGGTCCGCCAGCATTTGTCGCGTCGGTCCTGGCGAGCGTTTGCGACAGGTCGACGATCTTGCGCAACATGTCGACGAACAGGCCCGAGATCGGCAGATTCGACCAGGTCGTATCGGCCGTCACGTGGAAGAGGACGATCAGGCCCTTGCCGTCATGCGCGGCGGTGACGAGCGGCGTGCCGTCGACAAGATGCGCCCAGGTCTTGCCCGGCACATCGGCGTCGGGCTCGGCGAGCACCTGGCGGCGCACCGTCACGTCTTTCGGCACGGGCAGACCGGCGAAGGGACTCTGCGCATCGAAAGGCGCGAGCCGCTTCGGGGTTTCCCAGGAGAGTGCGCCGCCGAGGACGCGGCCGCCGCGCCGCAGCCGCACCGGCACGAGATCGTCGGAGCCTGCGGCGAGCCGCGTTCCGGCAAAGCGCAGTAACAGACCGCCGCCGCCGACAAATTGCTTCAGCCGCGCATCGTCGGCATCGGAGACGGTGCCGACATCGGCGAGGATGAGGACTGCAGGATGCTGATCGAGCAGGACGCCGATCGGATCGGGCGTGCCCGGGCGCGCCTCGCGCACGTCGGCGAAAGGCGCCAGTGCTTTGCGCAGATAATAGGTCGGCGCGAGCAGCGGCAGGGAAACATCGGCGGTCTCGTCGCTCACGATCCCCACGGTCCGGCGCTTCCAGCGCGCGTCGAGCAGCGATACGGCGCCGGCGGAATGTTCGTCGAGGATTTCAAGCCGCGCGATGTCGTTGCGCAGATCGACCGGCAGATCGAAGCTCGCCTTGGTTTCCAAGGCGCCTTTCGGAAACGCAAAGCGCGTCTCGCCGATGGCGAGTCCCTTGAGATCGAGGGCGCGGACGACGCCCAGCCCCGGCGCCGTGGCCGATGCGCGCAAGACGCGGATTTTGAGCCCCTCGCTGCGATTCTCAGGCCCGGCGAGCGCGCGCGCTGCCTGGGTGCTGGTCACGAGCGCGACATGCGGCACGAGCGCCGCCAGTTTTTCGGCGAAATCCCGGGCATGGCCGCGCGCCAGCCCGTCGGCGATCCAGACGATATCCATCTTCGGCGCCGCGTCGCTGAGCTTCTTGATCGGTGCGAGCAAAGCCAGCCGGTCCGGCACGTAAGGCAAGGGCTTAATAGCGCGCAGATGCTCCAGTGCATGCGTCGCATCGGTCAGAGCGATCTCGCGGCCGCCTTCGGATGTCGCCGCGAGGGCGACGAGCTGGCCGCGCCGGCCCGCGGCTTCGATCCGATCCGCCGCAGCGGCTTGCCGCATGTCCCAGCTCGGCGCCGCCGGCCAGCCGTCGTCGAGCACGACGAGCAAAGGCGCTTTGCCGCCCGCTCCCGCCGGCAGCGGATTGAGCACTGGCCCGGCCATGGCCAAAATGATCGCCGCGGCGATCGCCAGGCGCAGCGCCAGCAGCCACCAGGGCGTGCGCGCCGCGGTTTCGTCCTGCGGCCGAAGATCGAGGATGAGACGCAGCGGCGGGAACGGCACGCGGCGCGGATTGGGCGGCGTCACCTGCAGCAGGTAATAAAGCACCGGCAGGCCGACGAGGGCGATCAAGACGGCCGGAAAGGCGAATGCCAGCGGCAGGCCAAACATCAGCGCGCAACCCCCAAGACATCGGCCTCAAGCCGCATGCGCAAAGCCAACAGGGCTTCGGAGGCCGGCCGATCCGTGCGATGCGGCAAGAAACTCCAGCCGCGCTGACGGGCGGCCTGCTGCACCGCGGCGCGATGCGCCTCGAGCCGGGCGATATAATCGCGGCGAAAACTTTCCGCCTGCCCCACCCGCAGCCGCGCCGATGAATCGACGTCGAGGAATTCCGTATGGCCGGCGAACGGAAACGTCTCTTCGGCCGGATCGGCGATCATCACGAGATGGCCATGCGCGCCGCGCGAGGCGAGCGTCTTGATCCGCGCCGCAATGGCGGACGGGTCGCTCAAAAAATCCGAGATCAGCACTGCCTGCGAGCGCGGCGCCAGGACGAGATTGGGCGGCAGTTCGGCGGCCCTGTAAGCGGCCGTACGCTCCTCGGCGAGCATCGCTTCTGCAAAATGCGCGATGATGCCGCGCGACGCCAGCGGCCGCGTGAGCCCGAGCAGGCTCACTCTTTCGCCGCCGCGCACCAAGAGATCGGCCGCGGCAAGCCCAAGGACGAGCGCACGGTCGCTTTTCGGCTGCAGCGCGAGATTGGAGACAAAGCCCATCGACGCCGACCGGTCGATCCAGATCGAAACCGTATGCGCTGCCTCCCATTCGCGTTCGCGGATGTAGATGCGATCGTCGCGCGCCGAGCGGCGCCAATCGATGCCCGCCGTCGATTCGCCCGGCACGAAGGGCCGGAACTGCCAGAAGGTTTCGCCGATGCCGGCGCGGCGACGGCCGTGCACGCCGTAGGTGACGCTCGCAGCGACCTCTTTGGCGGCAACGATGAGACTAGGCAGTTTCGCGGCAAGCGACAGCGCGCCGCTCTCCGTGGTGGTTGAAACTTGCTGCTCGGCGCGGTCCAGCAGACGGACATCGGTCATGGTCAGGCGAGTTTCCGCGTCAGTTTCGCGATGATCCCCGGCACGGTTTCGCCCTCGGCACGGGCGGCGAATGTCAGTGCCATGCGGTGCTTCAGCACCGGCTCGGCCAAAGCGACAATGTCGCTGATCGACGGCGATAGGCGGCCATCGACCAGGGCCCGCGCCCGGCTCGCCAGCATCAGCGATTGCGCCGCGCGCGGCCCCGGGCCCCAAGCGATGTGCTGGGTGATCGCGGCATCGCCCTCGCCCGGCCGGGCCGAACGGACGAGGTCGAGGATTGCCTCGACAACCTGCTCGCCGACCGGCAGCCGGCGCACCAGCCGCTGGGTCGCAAGCAGGTCTTCCGTCGTCATCGCCTGGCGGGGTTCTTGATCCTTGTCGCCGGTCGTCTCGATCAAGATCTGCTTTTCCGCGGCGCGGTCGGGATAAGGCACGTCGATCTGCATGAGGAACCGATCGAGCTGCGCCTCCGGCAACGGATAAGTGCCCTCCTGTTCGAGCGGGTTTTGCGTGGCGAGCACGTGAAAAGGTTGCGGCAGATCGTGCCGTTCGCCGGCGACCGAGACATGATGCTCCTGCATCGCCTGCAACAGCGCCGATTGCGTGCGCGGGCTGGCGCGGTTGATTTCATCGGCCATCAGCAATTGCGCAAAGATCGGCCCGGGCACGAAGCGGAAGCTGCGGCGCCGGTCCGCCGCCTCCTCCAAAACTTCGGAGCCGAGAATATCGGCCGGCATGAGATCAGGCGTGAACTGCACCCGCCGGGCATTGAGGCCAAGCACTTTGCCGAGAGTGTCGACGAGTTTCGTTTTGGCGAGGCCCGGCACGCCGACGAGCAGGCCGTGGCCGCCCGAAAGCAGCGTGACCAGCGCCTCCTCGATCACTTGATGCTGGCCGAAGATGACGGTGCCAAGCGCGGCGCGCGCGGCCGCGATCCTGTCGAGCGCCGCCTCCGCCGCGCGCGATACCGCCGCTTCGAGAGATGTTGTGTTCGCTTCCGCCATCGCGATCTCGCCTCACGTCAGAGAAGGATGTTGTGGACCATTCTCCCTGCGAATACCATAGCGGGGCTTCGGCAGGATCAAGGGCCGCGCTCGAAAGCGCAGCCGCACCATCAAAAAAGTTTGTGGCAGCACAATGCCTTGCTGCGGGCGTTTCGTCCGGCACTTGAAAAAGCGCCGGTTGGCTCGAATTGCCGGTCTGGTCGTCAACATGACACGGAGTTAATGTGACGCATGAGCTATCTCGGCCAGATTCTTCAGCCTGACGAAAAAGTTCTCTTCGACGGGCATTTGCATTGGATCATCTACCGGCGGACGATCATCTTGGCCGTCGTTGCCGCGCTCTGCCTCGGCGTACTGCGTTTTCTCGATGATCGGCACGGGCTGAAATTCTCAGCTCTCAGCCTCGCCTTCATTCTCGGTGTGCTTGCGCTCGCTGCGGCGCTGCATGCTTGGTGGCGCAGCTTCACGACTGAGATCGCCGTCACCTCGACACGGGTGATCTACAAAACCGGATTTATCCGCCGCCATACGGTCGAGATGAATATGGACAAGGTCGAATCGGTCGACGTCGATCAATCCTTGCTCGGCCGGCTCCTCGGCTATGGCTCCGTCCAGGTGCGCGGCACCGGCGCAAGCCTGGAGCGGCTCGATTACATCGCTCACCCACTCGCGTTGCGCAACGCGATTACGTCGCGCTAGGCCTCTCAGCCCTTGCCCGTCGAAGCCGGCGGCAGACCATCGACAGAAAAGGCATTGCGGGCGACGTTGCGAATCGTATCGGCAGCCTTTTCTGCCGCCTCGAAGGCCGAGCGGGTGATCTCCTGGCCTGCCTTGAGATTGGCCAGCATCGCGACATTGCCGGCTTCGATCGCCTGGTTCAAATCGCCGCCGGGCTGCCCTGGAGCGGCCGCATCGGAGCCTGCCGGCGCCGACTGGCCGGCATCGACAATGCCGTTGCGCAATTCCGCCATGCGTGAACCCATCAGCCGGACGTGATCGTTGAAGGCCTCAAACATCCCGGCCATGAATTTGGTCTGGATGGAGACGAGATCCTCGACGGTGCGGGCGCCGCGCAAATCGTCGATCAGCTTGGCATTGCGCTCGAAATTGGCTGCGGAAATATTGCTGATATCCTCGGCCAGCAATTGCAGCGACTTGGCGGCAACCGAATAGCCACCCGCTGACCAGTCCAATGCGGCAGAGGCCGCTTTCGACCGCGGTTCGCGAATTTCCATGGGCTCCTCCTATACAGACGCCAACAAGTCCGGCGCCCCTATTGGTCGGAACCCTAGCGCATTGCGCGGTCGAGATCGATAGCCTCGTCTAACGCCGCCTGAGGCCGAAGACCAGCGAAACGATCAGCAGGATGATTGCGATCCAGAAGAGCACATGCGCCACTTGCGTGGCTGTCCCGGCGACGCCGCCGAAGCCGAGCACGCCGGCGACGATCGCAATGATCAAAAAAACCAAGGCCCAATAGAGCAAATTGCCGAAGCCCATCGCACGCTCCCTCGCCCGTCCGCGCGCCGGCCGAAGCCGGGCCTGGGTTTGCGCGGATCGTGCGGCTGAAATTCTGCCAACCGAGGCGCAGATTAACGGCAGATGCGGCCCGCGGTTCCGCATGGGCTCAGGCTATGGCGGGCAAGGGATGGTGCGCAGCGCGGAACGCACGAACCTAGGCGGCGTCTGCCGTTTGCTGCAGCGCCGCGGCGATCGCCGCCAGCGCCGC
>NZ_CANSHK010000018.1:0-58764 GCF_947646745.1 uncultured Methylovirgula sp.
AGGCCGGAGATCGCATTCTCTTCGGCAAATGGTCCGGCACCGAGTTCAAGATTGATGGCCAGGATCTCCTCATCATGAAGGAGAGCGACATCCTGGGCGTCGTCGGCTGAGCGCCTGATCCCAGCGAGCCCCAATTCAGGAGTTTTCCAACATGGCAGCCAAAGACGTACGTTTTTCCTCTGACGCCCGCGACCGGATGTTGCGCGGCGTCGATATCCTCAACAATGCCGTCAAGGTGACCCTCGGTCCCAAGGGCCGCAACGTGGTCATCGAGAAGAGCTTCGGCGCTCCGCGCATCACCAAGGACGGCGTGACCGTTGCCAAGGAGATCGAGCTTTCCGATAAGTTCGAAAATCTCGGCGCCCAGCTCGTCCGCGAAGTCGCCTCGAAGCAGAACGACATCGCCGGTGACGGCACGACGACGGCGACGATCCTCGCCTCCTCGATCGTCCGTGAAGGCACCAAGGCGGTCGCCGCCGGCCTCAACCCGATGGATCTGAAGCGCGGCATCGACCTCGCCGTCGACGCGGTGGTTGGCGATCTCAAGACCAAGTCGAAGAAGGTGACGTCCAACGACGAGATCGCCCAGGTTGGCACCAATTCGGCCAATGGCGACGCCTCGATCGGCCAGATCATCGCCACCGCGATGCAGAAGGTCGGCAACGAAGGCGTCATCACCGTCGAAGAGGCGAAAAGCCTCGAGACGGAACTCGATGTCGTCGAAGGCATGCAGTTCGACCGCGGCTATCTCTCGCCCTATTTCATCACCAACGCCGAGAAGATGATCGCCGAGCTCGAAGACCCCTACATCCTGATCAACGAGAAGAAGCTGTCGTCGCTGCAGGCGATCCTGCCGGTGCTCGAAGCGGTCGTGCAGACCGGCAAGCCGCTGCTGATCGTTGCCGAGGACGTCGAAGGCGAGGCGCTCGCGACGCTCGTCGTCAACAAGCTGCGCGGCGGTCTGAAGGTCGCGGCCGTCAAGGCGCCGGGCTTCGGCGATCGCCGCAAGGCCATGCTCGAAGACATCGCCATCCTGACCGGCGGTCAACTCATCTCCGAGGATCTCGGCATCAAGCTGGAGAACGTCACGCTGCCGATGCTCGGCCGCGCCAAGCGCATCCGCATCGAGAAGGAGACGACGACGATCATCGACGGCGCCGGCTCGAAGAGCGACATCGAGGCGCGTATTGCTCAGATCAAGTCGCAGATCGCCGATACGACCTCCGACTATGATCGCGAAAAGCTGCAGGAGCGTCTGGCTAAGCTCGCGGGCGGCGTCGCGGTGATCCGCGTCGGCGGCGCGACCGAGGTCGAGGTGAAGGAAAAGAAGGATCGCGTTGACGATGCGCTCAACGCGACCCGCGCCGCGGTCGAGGAAGGCATTCTGCCGGGCGGCGGCGTTCCGCTGCTGCGTGCGACGAAGGTGCTCGACAAGGTCAAGACGGCGAATTCCGATCAAAAGGCTGGCGTCGACATCGTCCGCAAGGCGATCCAGTCGCCGGCGCGCCAGATCGTCGACAATTCCGGCGCTGATGGTGCGGTGATCGTCGGCAAGTTGCTCGAAAGCGGCGATTATGGCTATGGCTATAATGCGCAGACGGGCGAGTACGGCGATCTCGTCAAGCTCGGCATCATCGACCCAACCAAGGTTGTTCGCACCGCGCTGCAGGATGCCGCTTCGGTGGCCGGCCTCTTGATCACCACGGAGGCGATCATCACCGAGCAGCCGAAGAAGGAAACCGCGCCGGTCGGCGGCGCTGGCGGCATGGGCGGCATGGGCGGGATGGACTTCTAAGTCCCGACTTTGTGCGAAACGACACTTAAAAGCCCCGGGTTTCCGGGGCTTTTTGTTTACTCCGCTTGCGTGCGTCGGTGTGAAGCGCGAGAATCAATGTTTCTCGTTCTGTCATGGCTGGCTAAAACGACAGGATGAAGTGCAAAAGAAGCTGATGCGGGGCCGGTAGCGCTTCAAAGACCGACGCAAGGAGGGGCTAAAAGTGAGTCAGTTGCCGCCAAACGAGGCCGATAAAAAAACAGCCACGCGGGCTGATTTACTCAATGCCGTGTATGAATCTTGCAAAGGTCTGTCGCGCGCGCAAGCGCGGGATATTTTTGAAATGACATTGGATGAAATTTCCGCGGCGCTGGTCCGCGGCGAAACTGTCAAGCTTCGTTCCTTCGGCCTTTTCTCCGTCCGCGCGAAGCGGGAACGTATCGGCCGCAACCCGCGCACCGGCATCGAAGTGCCGATCAAGCCGCGTCGGGTGCTGACTTTCCGGCCTTCGCCGGTGCTGGTCGCGCTGATTAACGGGGAAAATGCCGAAACCGCACAAGAATTGCAGGATTAATCGAGCCGGCGCGCGAATTCGGATGTGCGGGCTGGCCGCAGGGATGCCGCAAAGATTACCAACCTGTAACTAGGCGGCGCTTTGCGCCTATGCGCTAAAGCGTGTTTGATCGCTCGAAATTCGCCGGATGATGACGCCTCCATGAAAGCACTTGCAATCGCTGTTGCGCTCTTTGCTGTCGCCGCTGCGCTGGTCGCCGCCAAGGCGGAGGATGCGACGACGGCGCTTCTCGCCGTCACGGCCTTTATCTGCGCCTATACGACCCACCGGTCGCGCCATATTTCGAGCTATCTGAGGATCTTTGTCGCGATTTTCGCGATCGAGCTCATCGTTTTCGGGGCTTTGTGCCTCGTTGCCGTGCTGCACCTCTGGCCGGTCAGTTGGGCGGACTACCAAATTCCCGAGAGCCTGCCGTTGACGGTCGCGCTCTTCGCCATCGCGGTCTATCTGACGTCCTTCGTGCCGCTCGTCCAATCGATGATGCGCATCGCCGACCGCTATTTCGATTCCCGCGATGTAACGACCGCGCGCGTCTGGCCATTCCCGTCCTATCGGGCGGGTGAGCACAAAGTCGCCACGGCCATGGTCGTCTTTCTGGTTCTAATCAACCAGGCCGAGGTCGGCATCAACATCCGCCTGTCGTTCTTCTCGCGCGACTGGTTCAACGCCATCCAGGCCCACGATGCCAAGACCTTTTGGTATCAGCTCTTCACCGTCTTCATGGTCTGGGCCTTCCTCTACATCTTTTGCGCTGTCGTCGAATATGTCGTGACCTCGACGCTGGTGATCCGCTGGCGGCGCTGGCTTACCGCCTTTTATCTCGACCATTGGCTCGACAATCACCGCCATTACCGGATGTCGCTTGCCGGAACGCCGGCCGACAATCCCGATCAGCGTATTTCGGAGGACATCAGCCGGTTCATCGATGGCGGCGACGTCGGCTATGGCATCTATTCCTTCACCATTCTCTTGATCTCGAATCTGAGTTCGCTCGTCTCCTTCGCCATCCTGCTCTGGGTGCTCTCGGCGAATTTCACTCTGCCGGGGACGCATATCGCCGTGCCGGGCTTCCTGTTCTGGGTCGCGCTCATTTATGCGGCGATCGGCACCTGGCTCACGCATTGGATCGGCAAGCCGCTCGTGCCCTTGTCCTTCAAGCGGCAGCGTTATGAAGCCGACTTCCGCTTCTCGCTCGCACGGCTGCGCGAATATACCGAACAGGTTGCGCTTCTGTCCGGCGAAGCGGCGGAGAAGCGCTCGCTCAAAACACGTTTCAGCGCGATCGTGACGAATTATTTCGACATCATCGCCTGCCGCAAACGCCTCACCGCCTTCACCGCGTCCTATTCGCAGATCAGCCCGTTCATTCCCTACATCGTCTCGGCGCCGTTTTATTTTGCCGGCAAGGTCACGCTCGGCATCATGACGCAGACGGCGAATGCGTTCAGCAACGTCAACAGCGCACTCACCTTCGTCGTCACCTATTACGTCTTCCTCGCCGACTATAAGGCCGTCCTCGATCGTCTCACGTCGTTCGATCAATCGATCGAAAAGGCAGACAGCCAGGAGTTCCAGCCGGTCCCCATGCTCACGCCGGGCGAAGCCGGAAATGTCCGCCTCGTCGAAGTGACGTTGCGCCTGCCCGACGGGCGCACGATCGTCGAGGATGCCAATCTCGACCTTGTCTCGGAAATTCCGGCTCTTTTGGTCGGGCCATCGGGCTCGGGCAAATCGACGCTATTCCGTGCCATAGCCGGCATCTGGCCCTATGGTCAGGGCAAGATCGATCTGCCGCCGTCGGCGAAGTTGATGCTGCTGCCGCAGAAGCCCTATGTGCCGATGGGAACGCTGCGGGCGGCGCTCGCCTATCCGGCCGCGCCCGACCAATATGACGATGCAACCTTACGCACCGCGATGGAAGCGGCGCAGCTCACGCATCTCATCGACCGGCTCGATGCCGATGGGGTTTGGCAGCAGCAGCTTTCGGGCGGCGAGCAGCAGCGTCTCTCGATCGCTCGCGCATTGCTCGAAAAGCCGGATTGGCTGTTCCTCGACGAAGCCACGACCGCGATGGACGAGCCGATGGAAGCCTTGATCTACCAGACGCTGCGCCAAAGCTTGCCGAAGACGACGATCGTTTCGATCGGCCACCGCGCAACGATCGAGCAATTCCACAAGCGCCGGCTCGAAATGCAACCGGCCGGCGAGGGCATGTTCACGCCGAAGGACGACGTCGCCAACGCGGCCGAATGAATTAAGGCAGCCGTGCGACGAGCTTTTCGTAGAGCTTGTTCTTCTCGGCGAAGACGTAATCGAGCTGCGCGACGGTGACTTCGGCCGCGCCTTGCATCAAGAGCCAGTCGGCAAGCCCCGGCACTTTATCTTTTGGGCAGGTCAGCGTCAGCCAGCCATCGGCGAGGTGGCGGCGCGGCCGCGCCGCGAACAGAACTTCGGCATGGGCGAAGAGTTCGACGTCAGCCTGCGCGATCCGCGCCGAGACTTCGCGGGTGGTGCGCGCGATTTCTTCTGCCGCGATGCGCGAAAGGATGATCCGCGCGGCCTCGCGCGTCTCCTCGGTCCAGGGCGCTGCCAGCGAGGCGACGAAATTGGCTTCGGAGCGCAGAATCACGCCGTCATCGAGGATCTTCAGCGCATTGGCCGCAAGCGTGCTGCCGGTCGTGGTGATGTCGACGATGAGCTCCGCTGTTCCCGCGGCGGGCGCGCCTTCTGTCGCGCCGAGGCTTTCGACAATGCGATAATCGGTGACATGTCTCTCGGCGAAGAAACGCCGCGTGAGATTGACATATTTCGTCGCAACCCGCATCCGCTCGCCGCGCCGGGCGCGGAAGGCGACCGCGACATCTTCGAGATCGGCCATCGTGCGCACATCGATCCAGGCCTGCGGCACGGCGACGATGACATTGGCATGGCCGAAGCCGAGCGGCGCGAGAAGTTCGCATTTGGCATCGGCATCGGGAATCGTTTCGCGCACCAGATCCTCGCCGGTGACGCCGAGATGCGCCGTACCGGCGGCAAGATGCGTGACGATCTCCGAGGTCGAGACGAAGGCCACTTCGACCCCGTCAAATCCGGCGATCCTGGCGCGGTAATCGCGGGCGCCGCGGCTTTGCACGAATTGCAGCCCGGCGCGGGCAAAGAAGGCGGCCGCGTTTTCCTGCAAGCGGCCTTTGGACGGCACGGCGAGAACGAGCTGAGGCTTGATCACATCGCTCATCGCCACCAATCCATCTCGCCGCGTTGCGGCAATTCCAAACGCTCGATCCAAATCGCCGCGCCGACGGCGCCGATGCCACGATCGCTGCCCAGCGACTTGAGCAGGCCGTCATAGCGACCGCCGCCGGCAATCGACTTTTCCTGCGGGCGGCTGCGATCGAAGGCTTCGAAAACGAAGCCGGTATAATATTCGAGATCGCGAGCAAAGCGCGTCGAGAAGGTGAAATCGGCAACATCGAGGCCGCGCGCGGCCATGAAGCCGAGGCGCGCGTCGAATCGATCGAGCGCGGCGTTAAGGTCCAGTCCGGTGGTCGCAGCAAGCTGGCGCAGCCGGCCGGAAGCCTGATCGGGATCCGTCTCGATGGCCAGAAATTCCTTCAGGATCGCCCGCTGCTCGGTCGGAAAATCTTCGTCCGCCTTGAGCGCCGCTTGCTCGAGAAAACGGTCGGCGATCTCCGCGATGCTACGGCCGCCGACGCTCGAAATGCCGGCAATCGAGAGCAGGTCTTCGACCAAAGCGCGGGCGCCCTGCTTGTCGACGCCCTCGAGCGCGGCAAGAACGCCGGTGTGGTCGGGCCCTTTGGCATTGACGGGCTGCGAGAGGATGGCATCGAGCGCCTTGTCCTGCGCGTGGCCGCGCAGAATGCGCCGCTGCCATTGCGGCGAAAGATCGAGCGCGGCGACGAGATCGCGGACCAAGCCATTGTCGCCGAAGCGCACGTCGAGATCGCCCTGGCCGAGCGCTGCAACCGCATCGAGAGTGACGCCCAGGATTTCGGCGTCGGCGGCTTCGCGGTCGGGATGGCCGAAATTCTCGAGCCCGGCCTGCAGGACCTCGTTCGGCGCGTCGGTGCGATAGCGGAACACGGGCCCGCAATAGGAATAGGTCGCGGGAAACCCGGCGGCTTCGGAGGCGAGATAATGGGCGCAGACGGGGATCGTATATTCGGGCCGCAGACAATATTCGGCGCCGGACAGATCGTTCGTCAGATAGAGCCGGCTGCGGATGTCTTCGCCTGAATTGAAGAACAAATCCGCCTTTTGCAGAATCGGCGGCTCGTAGCGCGGATAGCCGGAGGCTTCGAGATGCGCGATCAGGGCCGCAGAAGCGGCACGCTTGGCGGCAGCGGAAGTGGGGTCGGCGCTCACGGACATCTCTCGAATTTGCGCCTCTCTTTAGCAATTGCGGCCGGCCGGCGCGATGGCTTTCGGTCGGCAGGGTGAATGGCGGGGAAACAGAGAATTATCTAGTGATTTCAGTCCGTTGTTCGGTTTTAGCCGCGTCGAAGGGCGATCCGGCGATCATGACTT
The DNA here is from genome assembly GCF_947646745.1 of uncultured Methylovirgula sp. Classification (NCBI taxonomy): domain Bacteria; kingdom Pseudomonadati; phylum Pseudomonadota; class Alphaproteobacteria; order Hyphomicrobiales; family Beijerinckiaceae; genus Methylovirgula; species uncultured Methylovirgula sp. Next base: position 6,894 of record NZ_CANSHK010000018.1, read on the forward strand.
GCGCTGGCGGCATGGCGGAAAAAAGACCGGCGGCTTCGCTGGCCCGGTTGGCGAGAACCGCCGTGCGGTTGAGGCCGCCCTTGTCGGTCAATTCGCCCGCCGCGGCCGAAGCCGGCTCGTCCAGCAGGATGAGACGCGCGATCCGTCGCGACGATCCGTCGGCGCTGGCGGCAAAGCCGTCGAGAAGCGCCTGGAATTTGGCGCGCACAGCCGGGTGCGCCACGATTTTGCTCTCTGGGAGAGCTTCGCCCGCAAGACACGCGCAAGCCTCCAAATTGGGAAAGACCAGCGCCGCCGCGAAAGCCTCGCCCTCGCCGGCGATCACCAGATCTTTGGCAAAGGGCGCGAAGGCCGCCAGAAAGGCGTCGCGCAAGGGCCCAGTACTGACCCATGTGCCGGTCGCGAGCTTGAAATCCTCGCTGATCCTGCCGTCGAAGCAGAAGCCTTGTTTCGGCGCCGTCGCGTCGGCAAGGTGCAGGGCATCGCCGAGGCGAAAGAAGCCCTCCGCGTCGAAAGCCGCATCTGTCGCCGCGGCGTCACGCCAATAGCCTGGCGTCACGTGGGGCCCTTTCACGCGCACCTCGCGCTTTTCGCCTTGCGGCACAAGCTTCAGTTCACTGCCCGGGAGCGGCAGGCCGACGCCGCCTTCGGCGCGGACGAAAGGCGTCCAGAACGTCGTCGCGGGGCCCGATTCCGTCGCGCCGTAGCCGCTCATCGTCACGATTTTTTCGCCGCAGGCTGCCACGGCCATATCATCCCAGGCTTCATAGGTTGCGCGCCGCATCGGGGCGCCGGCAAAAAACGTAAGCCGCAAATGACGAAAGAAATTTGTCGCGAGCATTTTGTCGCGCGCCAAAGCCGGCAGCAGAGCCTCGATCCCTGCCGGCACGTTGAAATGCAGGGTCGGCGAAATCTCGCGCAGATTGGCGAGCGTTGCGGCGATGCCTTGCGGCACCGGTCGCCCGGCATCGATATAGAGCGTGCCGCCATGCGCCAACACCAGATTGAAATTCTGATTGCCGCCGAAACTGTGGCTCCAGGGCAGCCAGTCGACGACGACCGGCGGCTCACGCCGCAGGAAGCGCAGCGCATGCGCGATCATCGCCTGGTTGGCGCAGAGCATCCGATGCGTCGTGATGACGGCTTTCGGTGCGGCGGTCGAGCCGGAGGTGAACATGAATTTCGCGATCGTGTCGGGCCCGACGGTCGCATTGGCCCGATCGAGCGCGGCGGTCTCCGGCGTCGCCAGCAGATCGTCGAGGATTTCGACATCGGCGGGCGTGGCCGCCGGTAGCGGCGTCGCGACGAGACGGGATGGCCCCGAGGGCAGGGCGGCAAGCGCTTGCGCATAGAGCGCGCCGTCCTCGGCAAAGACGAGGCCGGGCGTGAGCAAAGCGATGATGCTTTTTAATCGGATAAAATCCGGCCCTGCCTGCGCATAGGCCGGCGACAGCGGCGCATAAGGAATGCCGGCGTAAAGCGCGGCGAGGCCGAGCAACGCATGGGCGATGCTGTTGCCCGAGAGAATGACGAGCGGCTGCTCGGTGCTCAATCCCCGCGCGAGCAGCGCCTGGGCGACGGCGCGCGCCTTCCGCCGCGCCTCGGCATAGCTCAACGTCTGCCAGGCCTCGCCGCGCCTTTCGGCAAGGAAAACATCGTCGGGCCTCGCCGCAGCCCAATGATCGAGCCAGAGGGTCACTTTGGCTTCGTAAGGGCCGAGGTCGAACGGCGAGCGGGCGTAAAATCCTCCGTCGCGGCCGGGCACGGTCACGATGTCGAGGGGCCCGAGATCAACCGGCCGCAGCGGCGCGGCGCGGTCGGCGAGCGCTGCCATATCAACATGGCGCAAAGACATGGGGCTATTTACCAGTTCGCAGCGCGGGAGGAAGAGGTTGCGAGGGGCCGGTGCTGGCTTTATGGTCGCGCCGCCGCCGGCCCCCGGCTTTCTCTCGGGCCAATCTCACGTCTTGGGGCGTAGCCAAGTGGTAAGGCAGCGGATTTTGATTCCGCCATCCGGAGGTTCGAATCCTCCCGCCCCAGCCAGGCGCGCCGCCGGCGTCTTCGGCGAGTCCGGATTCTCAAATAAACCCGACCTCCCGTCCAAGGATTAAGTGTTCCCGGCGTCTGCGCCGGAGAGCGGTTGGCTTTTGACGAGACGGTTGTGGCGCCATTCGTGTTTTGCGCCTCGATCACCTGGTCCGGGGTGAGGCGCTGCCCTATCAAACCGTCGCGGCGCAAATCGCCCGCCATCTCTCGTCGCATGCCTGGCAGCACGCCGTCAGCGAATATCTGTCTTTGCTCGCGGGCCGAGCGAACATCTCCGGGCTTGAGATCAAGCGGGCCGATTCGCCGCTGGTTCAATAGCGCTTTTCATGCCGGAATGGTTGCCGATGCGGGACCGTTATCTTCGCCAGCGCCGGTTTCCAGCGTCTTCTTCCGCCCGCGACTGGTCTAACAGCCTGATCTGTAATAAATTTATGGCTATGACGGCAATCTTTCCTAGGCCGTGGCCGCCGCACGCCGCTGCCCGAACGCGCTGCGGCTGCAACAGATTTTTGATGGAAATTTGAGACGCTCTTCGCTCGGAGGGCGAATGAGCCGGCACGGCGCGCTATCCGCAAAGGCTGTTTGAGGACTCGGCGCGGGCATGGTTTCGCCTTTCTCGATCTTGGTCGCGATCTCTATTTTCCTGATCGCCGGCACCGTCGTCGGCTTTCCGTTGTCGCGCCATCTTGACGCTTTGCCGCAAAGGCGGCTGCTCGTCGCGCCCGCGCTCGGGCTCGCAGTTTATGCCGGCGGCTGCGGATTGGCGTTCAGATTTTTTCCCGTCACGCCGATTTCCGTCATGAGCCTATTCGCCGGCGTGGCCATATTGTCCTTCGCGGCAGGGCGCGCCGACGATTACAAGGCGACGCTGTTTCCAGGCGGCGTCGCGCCGCCGCTCGCGGCGATCATTGCGGCGGCCGCTATCGCTGCGCTGCCGGCCTTCGCGGTGATGCCGCATATCACCGGCAGCAGCGTCTCCTTTGGCGATCCGATTTTCGATCACGAGAAGGTCGCGATCATCGACGAGATCGTCAATAACGGAAATCCGCCGCACAACCCTTTTGTATCTTTTGCCGGGACCGGCAATGCGCTGAATTATTATTATCTCTGGTATCTGCTCGCCGCCGCGTTGTCGATCACGACGCGGCTGTCGGGATGGACGGCTGACGCCGCATTGACCTTCACGACCGCGTTCACCTCGGTATTGACGGTCATATGGCTCGCGACCGGCTACAGCGGCAAGAAAGCGGCCGCCTGGTGGGTCGTCGCGACCTGCCTGATCGGACCGATCGACATCCTGCTCAACAATTTTCTGCTCGGGCCGTGGCTCGATCAGTTCAGAACCCATCAGCACACGTTTGAGCCTTGGATCATTCAGGCGTCGTGGGTGCCGCAGCACGTCTTTGCGGCGACGGCGGCGGTCATGGCCGTCCTTCTTATCGTCAAGCTCTTCACCCGGTCGTTCGATCCGGCGCTCTGCGTTTTGATCGGCGTCCTCGCCGCCGCGATCTATGCGAGCTCGGTCTGGGTCGCCATCGGCTTTGTCCTCATCGTCATCGTGCTCACGCTCGTTTGCCTGAGAGACAGCGTCGAAAGCGGCGGGTTTGGCTTCCTCGCGCAGAATATGACGACCGTCGCGGTCACCGCGGTGATCGTCGCTTCGCCGTTTCTGATTCAACAAGCGGGCATCCTCGGGAACACGCACACGGTCGATGTCTGGGTATTTCCGGTGCTGCAATATCCCTATCGGCTGTTCAATTCAGCCGCCTATTGGCTGTTTCTGCTTCCGCTCGATTTTGGTTTCATCTATCTCGCCTGGATTCTCAGCAAGGTGGGCGGCCGCAAGGACGAACCGTTGGTTTCTGTCTATGTCGAGCGCGCGCTGACGATGCTGGTCTTCGTGCCGCTGGTCGCGGCGCAATTTCTTCACAGCGTCATCGCAAATAACGATCTCGGATGGAGAGCCATCATTCCGTCGGTGCTCGTCATGATGGCGATGGCGTCGGCTTTTGCTGCAAACTCGGTCGAGCACAGGCCTTGGGTGCATTTCACCCGCAACGCGCTCATTGTTTTGACCCTGGTTCCCGGTATTCTGGCAGGGCTTTGGTTCGTGCGGACCAACGATCTGAATTTCATCCTGTACCCGAGGCAGACCGAGGCCGGTCGCGGCTTCGTGAGCGAATCCGCGCTATGGCAAGCCGTCAGAAATGTAACGCCGCCCGACGAAGCCATTGCCAACAATCCGTCCGACCTTGCCTCGCTCACGCCCTGGCCCGGCGATATCGGCTGGGCGCTTCTCTCGCGTCGCCGCCACTGCGCGGTCGGCGGCTCCTATCTTTTGGCCTTCCGGCCGGTTTTCTCTCTCGCGATCCGATCGGAAGCCCAAATTTTGCTCGGACGCGTCTTTTCAGGGCAAGGTTCTGACGAAGATCTTCGTGCCATGCGCGACAAATTCCAGTGCAGGACACTCGTCGTGACCCCACGGGACGGGCTCTGGGCAAAGGATTCGCTCGGCAAAAGCCAAATCTACAAGCTCGTCGACCAAACCAACGAATGGAAGATTTTGCGCGCCGATTGACGGCGCGGTTGATTCAATCTTCCAAGCCTTTGGAACGAATATTTAAGAACCGCGGCGCAACTCGGCATGATCCCCTAGAACGTCGTTTCGATTTCACCTTGTTTAAAGGATATTTGGGTAGGAGTTTGGCTGTTTACAGGTTGCAGGGTTTGCAAACGGACACGAGCTTTTAAAAAGGGCGTTTGTGCCATGTTGATGGTGTCAGTCGTCGTCCCGGTTTACGACGAGGCGGAAGTCCTCGATCAATTCCATGCACGACTGTCCGCGACAATGAATGCAATCGGCGTCGATTGGGAAGTCATCTATGTCAATGATGGCAGCCGCGACCGTTCGCTCGACATCATGCGCGCGCTCCACGCGCGGGACGCGCATGTCGCCATGCTCAACCTTTCACGCAACTTCGGCAAAGAAATCGCCTTGACCGCCGGGCTCGATCGCGCGGCCGGCGATGCCGTTGTCGTCATCGATGCGGATCTGCAGGATCCGCCGGAACTCATTCCCCAACTCGTGGAAGTTTGGGCAACGGGTGTCGATGTGGTCTATGCGCAGCGCCGCGGCCGAAGCGGCGAATCGTGGCTCAAACGGCAGACCGCCTTTGCGTTCTATCGCGTCATGCGGCGCCTCACCAAGATCGATATTCCGCCCGATACGGGCGACTTTCGATTGATGAGCCGCCGGGCGGTCGATGCGCTGCTGCAACTTCGTGAGCATCATCGCTTCATGAAGGGCCTGTTTGCCTGGGTCGGATTCAGCACGCGCGCGGTGCCCTATATCCGCGAGGCGCGTGCCGCGGGGTCGAGCAAATGGGATTATTGGAAGCTATGGAATTTTGCGCTCGAGGGAATCACGAGTTTCAGCGTTCTGCCGCTGAAAGTCGCCACCTATCTCGGCTTGGGAATCGCGCTCTTATCCGGCCTTTATGCGGTTTATCTCGTCATTTCGACTTTGATCCATGGCAATCCAGTACCGGGCTATCCAAGCCTCTTGGTTGCCATATTGTTCATGGGAAGCACGCAGTTGATCGTGCTCGGAATCATCGGCGAGTATCTCGGCCGCAGCTTCAACGAGCTTAAGCATCGCCCGCTCTATTTCGTTGAATCCTACGTTCCGCCGGCATCCTCCGCGAGCGCAGTCAGCCAAGTGCTGCACGATCTGCGGGCGGCGGGATGACCGGCACGGAGAGGTCTGCGCTTCCCAAAAGCCCCTGTGCCGGGGATCCTAGCGTACTGGTTGGCGGGCGCGACCGCCTATGGACGCTTCTCCGCTTTGCTCTTGTCGGCAGCCTCGCAACGGCAACCTATCTCGCCGTTTCACTTTTCCTCTCGAGTTCGTCCGTCCGACTTGCGCCGTGGGCGGCGAGCCTGGCGGGATTCGCTCTTTCTTTTATCGTTTCTTACGTGGGCCACCTCTTTTTCACGTATCGCGCCGCGCCGGACCATGTTTTCTACGGCCCACGATTCGCTTTGGCGACGCTCGCGCTGATCTTCATTTTCTCGGCATTCTCACAGATTTTAGCCATTGATTTCGCTCTCGGGCGCCTCTGGAGCAATGGGCTCGTGGCGGCGCTCTTTCCGCCATGCAGCTTTCTGCTCCACACGTTCTGGTCCTTCGCCGGCCGGCCGGAAAGCCTCGGTTAGCGGCCCGGAAAAAATCCGTGCGCCGCGGGAATAAAGCCGCGAAGCCGCGAGTCTCTCATCCGACAGCGAGGAGACTGCCGCGATGCGAGACGAAGATCAGACTTACGAGCCCTCACGCCGCCAGGCGCTGGAATGTATGGCTTGGGCAGGCACTGGCGTGCTCTGGACGGTGTCGGGTGGTGTGCCCAAGTCGTTTGGCCTGCTGGGCACCGCCGAGGCGGCTGAAGCGATACAGGGCCCTTTCACCTTTATGCAAATCTCCGATAGCCATATCGGCTTCAACAAGGCGGCTAACCCGCATGCGATCGACACTTTGAAGGAAGGAATTGCAAAGGTGAAGGCGCTGGCGGCAAAGCCCGCCTTCATGATCCACACCGGCGATATCACCCACTTGTCTCTGGCCTCGCAATTCGATGATGCCGCGCAGATTATCGGCAGCGCCGGCATTGAGACGCATTATGTGCCCGGCGAGCACGATCTCGTCGATGACGGGAACGGCAAGCTTTATGCTGACCGCTATGGCAAGGGAAAGCTCGGCGCGGGCTGGTATTCCTTCGACGACCATGGGGTGCATTTCATCGGCCTCGTCAATGTCGTCAACCTGAAGGCCGGCGGCCTCGGCAATCTTGGGCCGGAGCAGCTCGCCTGGCTTGCCGACGATCTGAAAGACAAGTCGAATTCGACGCCGATCGTGGTCTTTGCGCATATTCCGCTTTGGACCGTCTACGCCGATTGGGGCTGGGGCACGGACGACGGCGCGCAAGTCCTGCAGCTTCTGCGGCGCTTCGGCTCGGTGACGGTGCTCAACGGGCATATTCACCAGATCATCCAGAAGATCGAAGGCAATATGACCTTCCACACCGCGCGGTCGCTTGCGTTTTTACAACCCGCGCCCGGCAAGGCGCCGGCGCCCGGCCCGATGGTGGTGCCGGCCGATCAATTGCGCAAAGTCCTCGGCATCACGCGCGTCGACGTCAGCATGGGATCGCAGCCGCTCGCAATCACTGACAAAACCTTGGCCGACAATTAAGCAAAAGAGAGCGTCATGAAATTAAGGTATTTGATTGCGGTGATCGCCCTTGCGGTCGCCTACGGCGACGCTGCGGCATCTTCCAACGTCATCACGGTCGGGATATCCAACTTCACGTTCAAGCCGGGGGACCTGAAAATCAAAGTGGGAACGACGGTCATCTTCAAAAACGAAGATGACATCCCACACCGGGTTGCCGCGACGGATGGAAGCTTCTTCTCGAAGGCGCTTGACACAGACGACGTGGCGAGTGTCACTTTCAACAAACCGGGCGTGTTCCCGTATTTCTGCACATTACATCCGCGCATGCAGGGCAAAATCGTCGTTACCCCCTGAGTGCGATGCCCAGTTTGGATTTAAAATTTGACAACCAACGAAGAGTCCGAGCTTTTTCGGCAAATCGTTGTGCCGCATCTTGCCGATGCGCTGGCGCTCGCGCGTTGGCTGACGGGAAGCTTGCATGACGCGGAGGATGTTGTGCAGGAGGCCTCGATCCGGGCTTTCAGCGCCATCGGTTCCTATGAAGGGCGCGGCCAGCGTGCCTGGCTGCTGAGTATCGTGCGCAACACTTGCTTCACCTGGCTTGCGAAAAACCGGCCGAAGGAGATTGTGCTGGTCGGCTCAGCGGCCGAGGCGGACGGGACCGAGCTTGCCTTGCAGGAAGATCCCGGTCTCGACCCCGAAGCCGAGCTTATCCAAAGAGCCGATACGGCCGCAGTCGAAGCCGCCATCGCCGCGCTGCCGCAACTCTATCGGGAAGTGGTCGTGCTGCATGACATCAATGATCTGAGCTATAAAGAAATCGCGGCCATGCTTTCGATCCCGATCGGAACCGTCATGTCGCGTCTCTCTCGCGCACGGCGACAGATCGCGATGCAGATCGGACGGCCGTCATGACCGCACTATCATCCGCCGATCATTTGCTGCTGCATGCCCTGGCCGATCAGGAATTGGATGCCGCGGCCGCGCTGGCACTCGAGGCGCGGGTTGCGGCCGAACCGGCGCTCGCGGCCGAATATGCCCGCATCCTCGCCTTGAAAGCGCGCACCAAGGCACTCGGCAAGCCGGCCGTCGCGCCGGACTTTGCGGCGCGCGTTGTCGCGCTCGCCTCGGATACGAGGCCCGTGTCCAAGCCGCGGCGGGCGCGGATTTTGTCGCTCGATCATCCAAGCTGGCAGGCGCTCGCCGCCTCGGTCGTGCTGACGGCTCTCGTTGCCAGTGGCGGAACCTATCTGTTCACCGCGCCGCAGAGCGAGGCTTCGATCGAAGACGCCGTCGCCAATGGACACCATCGCGCCCTTCTTGCCGCAAATCCGATCGATGTCCAATCTTCGGACCAGCACACGGTAAAACCGTGGCTCGATCGGAAGCTTGGCCTCTCGCCGCCGACCGCCGACCTTTCTGCACAAGGCTTTCCGCTGGTCGGCGGCCGTGTCGAAGTCATCGCCGGCAATGCGCTGCCGACCCTGGTCTACCGGCGCCGCCAGCATTTGATTTCGGTCGTCGCCATGCCGCTTGCGAACGGATCAACACGGACGCAAGCGCCGAATTTTAAGACTGTCGACGGCTACAACATGATTGATTGGGCCGGCGGCGGCTTCAGATATTGGGCAGTCTCCGATCTCGATCCGCCCGAGCTCAGAAATTTCGTCGATGATTTCATCAAGCAATAACGTTCTGCAGATGGCCGGCGCGGAATAAAAAAGCCTCAGCGCGAGTCTCCTCAATAGAACAAGCGGTGTGTCTGCGACGCGCCCGAGGCGCAACGGTTCGCACGTCCAATGATGCGGCGGAGAGCCCGATGAACACTTTAACGCTGGTGCTGTTTCTTTTTTTCGCTTCGATCGGCATTGCCAATGCCTCGCATCATGTAAAGGGGCATATGTCACATCATGCGTGGCGGGCCAGCCAGACGAAGGCGTCTCACATATCGCCGCGGAGCTGTTCCGCGGCGCAGCGCCACCAAGCGCGCATCAATGCATGCGGCGAATATGTTCCGAGCATTTATGATCCGAGCCCGGTCAGCGATTATTGAGTTTTAGAGCGCTGCGCGCGGCGCGTGGCATAGCAGCGGCGGCGGTTCGGTTGCCTCACAGATAGAATGGCCGCTGAGGCGATATTATTCGTTTTGATTGGCCAGGGCCGGTAGTTGCGGCTTTCGAACTGTTGATCGCCCGCGAGCAAAGGCCGTGAGAGGCTGTTCGATAGAGTGATGGACGAGCAAGCCGAATGGCGCAACGAGCAAAAGCACCGTGCCGACAAAGATCCACGCCGACAAATGCGAACTGAGGTGAACGCGGTTCCAGATCAAATGTGAAAGACGCACAAGCCATGGATGAGCGAGATAAATGGCATACGAAGCATCGCCGAGCGCGACGAGACCAATCGTCGTCAGGATGGTCGGGGATGCCGGGGATAAAGACTCTCTCCTCAATGCGGCGGCAGCAACGATGAATGCTGCCGGCAGGCCGCTGATCACGGGACGCCACGGTCCGTCTGTCGCCAGGTGTTCCATGGCGCCCAATGCGAGTGACCCAAGGCCGACCAAAAGCAGGATGAGAGCGAGCGCCGGCGGAAGCCGCCAGCCGTCAATGAAAGCCAGAGCGACGAATGTCCCCATGACGAATTCGAGTATTATCGGATTGGTCCAAAACGCGAGAGGCCCGGGCGGAGGCGTCAAAACGATTCCCAGGATAACGAAAGTCGCGAAAAAGCTCGAGAGAACAAAAATCGTGGAGCGCATCGGCAAAAACAGCAGGGCAGCAAAAGCCACATAAAAGAACATTTCATAATCGAGTGTCCATCCGAGCTTATAGACCGGTCGGATCAGGTCATCCCCCGCGTGTTGATAAGGAATAAAGACGTAAGATTTCAGGACTTCGAGAGCGGTCGGCTTTGAATCGTTGAGTGCTTGCGGAGTCACCGCCAGCACGACGAGGAACAACGTCGTCATCAACCAGTACAATGGAACAATACGTGCGATACGACGCCTAAGAAATTTCAGCCAGCTTTTGGAAACGCCGAACAGATCCTGCGACGCATAGACCATAATGAAGCCGGAGATGACAAAAAAGACATCAACGCCAGCGCCGGCAATGTCGAGAAGAATCGGGGTGCCGCGGAAGGATAGAGGCACCGGCAATGTCGTGGCTTCCACCAGTGTATGGACGAATACGATTGAGATCGCCGCCATTGCGCGAAGCGCTTGAATTGATTTGATTTGAGACACCACGATTGCCTTTCTGTCTCAATTCAACATGGGAGCGTTCGAGCAAGCGGCAAATGCCGTCGCTTGGGGTCTCGCTGGGGTTTCGGGAGCATTTTAAATGCCAGCGATCTGGACGGACGTCAAAGTAGGCCGGTCGCACCGAGGCGGCTAGCGCCACGTCCGCGCAAGGCGTCCCGTCGTGGCCGCACGCCCTCGTCAACGGTCCGCTGAGATGTGAGACCGCCTATGCTCAGCGCATGGCGTAGTGGGGTTGCGGTTCGGCAGAAACCTGTTCGCCATTTTGCGCCGCGCCGCGCGGACTTGCGTCGATGATCGTTTTGATTTCGGCGCGGCAGGAGCCGCAATTGGTGCCGGCCTGCGTGGATTGCCCGACGGCTTCGACGCTGGTGCAGCCGGCGGCGACAGCGGCGGCAATCTGCTTGGCGCCGACGCCGAAACAGGAGCAAACCGTCGCGCCTCGATCGATACTGCCGGCGTCGGGCCGCGCCGCGATGATCGCGAGCCTGCGGCGCGGATCGGCGAAAGCCGTCGACAATTGTTCGACGGCCCAATCGCGCGACACCGGCACGGGCTCCGCGGCGAGAAATAAAGCGCCGGCGAGACGCTCGCCTTCGAAGCAGGCAAAGCGATGGCGATCGCGCGAGGGGTCCTGATACGACAGAATGTCGGCATCCTGAGCCGAACCGAAGAGATCGATCGCGAACGCCATCCAATCGCGCGCGGCACTGGCGAAAGCGAATTCGACGCGCCAGCCGTTCCGGCATTTCGCCAAGGCCCAATAATCCGCGTCGAAGCGGCGCGGCCGCTCGCGCAGAACGGCGAAACCATAGCGCGCGGCCGGAAAGCGCGCCAAAGCGACCGCGACGTGCTTGAATGCCGGCTGGCCGGATTGCGGATCCGTTACCTCCGGCACGAGGGCGTCGATGCGTCCTTGGGCGGCGAATTGATCGTTCCAGTGCATCGGGACGAAGATCGCGCCGCGCGCCTGCCGCGGCGAGAGAAGCGCACGAACGAGAACGGATCGGTCGGCGGCGGAAATACGGACGATATCGGCATCGACGATGCCGAGTTTCGCGGCATCATGGGGGTGAATTTCCGCGAAAGGCTCGGCGAGATGTTGCGACAGGCGCGGGCTTTTGGCCGTGCGCGTCAGCGTATGCCAATGGTCGCGCACGCGGCCGGTATTGAGGACGAAACGCAGATCGCCGGTCACGCGTGTGGCCACGCCGGGCGTGATTGCCACGAATCGCGCCTTTCGATCCGGCGTATAGAACCGGCCGTTGGCGAAGAATCGCGTCTCGGCCGGCACGCTCTTCGTCGGGCGCGGCCATTGGAAGGGCGCCAGATCGTCGAAGCCCGCGGCGCCTAGATCGGCAAAGGCGCCGATATCGAAGTCGCGTGTTCCATGATTCTCGAAGGCCGAGAGCGCCGCATATTCGGCAAAGATCTCGGCGGGTGTCGCATAGGAGAAGGCTGCGGCGAAGCCCATGCGCTGGGCGACGCCACAGATGATTTCCCAGTCCGCCCGGGCTTCGCCGGGCAGCGGCAGGAAGCGACGCTGGCGCGAAATCCGCCGCTCGGAATTGGTGACGGTTCCGTCTTTTTCGCCCCAAGCGGCGGCCGGCAGTTTGACGTGTGCGTGCCGCAGCGTGTCGGTCTCGGCGACGACATCAGAGACGACGACGAAAGGGCAGGTCTTGAGCGCCGCCTCGACCAGGTCTGCCTCGGGCATCGACACGACGGGATTCGTGCCCATGATCCAGATCGCCTTGATGCGCCCCTCGGCGACGGCGCGGAACATATCGACCGCCTTCAGGCCCAGCCGCTCGGCGATGACGGGCGCGCGCCAGAAGCGGCGCACGCGGTCGCGATGCTCCGGGTTCTCGATCTCCATATGCGCGGCAAGCATATTGGCCAGGCCGCCGACTTCGCGGCCGCCCATGGCGTTGGGCTGTCCGGTGACCGAGAAAGGCCCCGTGCCGGGGCGGCCGATCCGCCCCGTCGCGAGATGGCAATTGATGATCGCATTGACCTTGTCGGTGCCGGCGGAGGATTGATTGACACCCTGGCTGTAAACGGTCACGACCTTTTCGGTCCGCGCAAAGCACGCATAGAAAGCCTGCAGCTCGGCGATGTTCAATCCGGTTTGCTTGACGATCGCGTCAAGCGGGACCGTGCTCGCCGCGGCGCGGGCGTCCTCAAACCCATTTGTATGCGCGGCGATATACGTGCGATCGAGCGCGTCGTGGTCGTTGAGCCACGCGAGCAAGCCCGTAAAAAGCGCGACATCGCCATCCGGTCGCACGGCAAGATGCATGTCGGCCATATCGGCAGTCATGGTTCGCCGCGGATCGACAAGCACGATCTGCATCTCGGGGCGCCGCTGCTTGGCCGCGGCGATGCGCTGATAAAGAACGGGATGGCACCAAGCGAGGTTCGAGCCGACAAGGACGATGAGGTCGGCAAGCTCGAGATCGTCGTAGGTGCCCGGCACCGTGTCGGCGCCAAAGGCGCGCCGATGTCCGGCGACGGACGAGGCCATGCAGAGACGCGAATTGGTATCGATATTGGCCGAGCCGATGAAACCTTTCATCAGCTTGTTGGCGACATAATAATCTTCGGTCAACAATTGGCCGGAGACATAGAAGGCGACGGCGTCACGGCCGTGCGCGGCGATCGTCTGCGTAAATGTTGCGGCGACGAGATCGAGCGCATCGTCCCAGCTTGCGTCGCGACCACGGATTTGTGGATGGAGCAGACGATCGTCGAGATCGACCGTTTCGCCGAGCGCCGAACCTTTGGAGCAGAGCCGGCCGAAATTCGCCGGATGCTCCGCATCGCCGCGCACGCTCACACTGCCGTCTGCCGCAACGCGGGTGAGCAGCCCGCAGCCGACGCCGCAATAAGGACAGGTGGTTCGCGTCTCGCTGGCGTCCATCTAGCCGGCTCGCCGCATCGCCACATCCAGCGCGATAAAGAGCTTTTCGCCCTCGCGCCGGAGCGGGATGGTCCGCACGCAGCCTTCGTCGGCGCCCTGCGCCTTGCCGGTTTCGAGCGAGATGACCCAATTATGCAGCGGGCAGGTCACCGCGGCGCCGTGCACGATGCCTTGGCTCAGCGGGCCGCCCTTGTGCGGGCAATGATCTTCGATCGCAAAGAAGCGATCGTCCATCGTCCGGAAGACCGCGATCCGGCCTTGTGGCGTGACGACGCAACGCGCGCCGCGGTGCGGAATGTCGGCGATGGAGCCGATGTCGATCCAACTCATGGTCTTCACTCCGCCGCCGGCGCGAAATCGATGACGGCCATCGGCTTGAATTCGTGCTTATGCTTGCGCGAGACGCGCTCCGACCACGGATCGACCTGCGCGAATTTCTGCGAGAAGACGAAGCGGTCGAAATAGGCCTTGCGCTTTTTCGCATCGCCAAGAATCTGGCGGCGGATTTCTTCGATCCCGACGCGCTTCGCCCATTTGTAGATGCGCTCGAGATAGCGCGCTTGCTCGCGATACATTTGCACTAAAGCGACAATGCCTTCCAAAGCCTCATCTTCGGTTTTGACGAGGCCGAGAACTTCGGTGCCTTTGATGTCGAGCCCGGCCGCGCCGGCAAAATGGATTTCATAGCCCGAATCGACGCAGATCACGCCGACGTCCTTGCAGGTCGCCTCGGCGCAATTGCGCGGGCAGCCCGAGATGCCCAACTTGACTTTCGCCGGCGTCCACGAGCCCCACATGAATTTTTCGATGCGGATGCCGAGGCCGGTCGAATCCTGCGTGCCGAAACGGCACCATTCCGAGCCGACGCAGGTCTTCACCGTGCGGATGCCTTTTGCGTAAGCATGGCCGGAGACGAAGCCCGCCTTGCCCAAATCGGCCCAGACGGCGGGCAGGTCTTCCTTCTTCACGCCGAGCATATCGATGCGCTGGCCTCCGGTGACTTTCACTGTCGGGATCGCAAATTTGTCGACGACATCGGCAATGGCGCGCAATTCCGCGGCGCTGGTCACGCCGCCCCACATGCGCGGCACGACGGAATAAGTGCCGTCCTTCTGAATGTTGGCGTGCGCCCGCTCGTTGATGAAGCGCGATTGGTAATCATCGGCATAGTCGCCCGGCCATTCGCAGACGAGATAATAGTTGAGCGCGGGGCGGCACTTGGCGCAGCCGCAGGACGTCTTCCATTCGAGCGCCTGCATCAAGGCGGGAATGGTTTTCAACCCCTTGGCGCGGATCAGGCGGCGGACATCGTCGTGACCGAGATCGGTGCAGCCGCATATCGGCTGCACTGCGGCGGGGTTATAGACGTCGCCGAGAGCGAGCTTCAACAATTGCTCGACGAGCCCGGTGCACGAGCCGCAGGAGGCGGAAGCCTTGGTGTGGGCGCGGACATCGTCGAGCGAGGTCAGACCCTTGGATGCGATGGCGCCGGTGATCTTGCTCTTGCATACGCCGTTACAGCCGCAGATTTCTGCATCATCCGGCAAGGCTGCAACGGCCGCCATAGGGTCCAGCGGGGCACCCCCCTGATAGGACTGGCCGAAAATGAGCGTCTCGCGCATGTCGGAAATATCGACGCTCTTTTTCTTCAGATCATTGAACCAGGCGCCGTCGCCGGTCTCGCCGAAAAGTACCGTGCCGATGATGCGGTTGTCCCTGAGCACAAGGCGCTTGTAGATGCCGGCCGAGGCATGGCGTAGCACGATCTCCTGGCGGTCCTCGCCATCGGCGAAATCGCCCACCGAGAAGAGATCGATGCCGGTGACTTTCAGCTTCGTCGGCGTGTCGTTGTGGACGAAGCCTGGCGCTTCGCGGCCAGCGAGCCGCGCCGCAAGGACGCGCGCCATTTCATAGAGCGGCGCGACGAGGCCATAGGTATGGCCGCCGATTTCGACGCATTCGCCCAATGCGAAAATATCCGGATCGGAGGTCTGCATCTGCGCATCGACGACGACGCCGCGGTTGACCTCGATTCCGGCGCGTTTCGCCAAAGCGGCATTGGGCCGGATGCCCGCGGCCATCACGACGAGCGTTGCCGGGATGATCGTGCCGTCGGCGAGTTCGACCCCCTCGACCTTGCGCGCGCCAAGGATCGCTTTGGTATTGGCCTTGGTGAGAACCTTGATGCCGCGCGCTTCGACCGCCTGCTGCAGAAGATAGCCGGCAGCAGAATCGAGCTGGCGCTCCATCAGCGTCGGCATCAGATGCAGCACGGTCACGTCCATGCCGTGCGACTGAAGCCCGGCGGCCGCTTCAAGGCCGAGCAGGCCGCCGCCGATGACCACGGCCTTCGACCGCGATTGCGCGGCGAGCAGCATGGCATTCACGTCGTCGAGGTCGCGGAAACTCAGGACGCCGGCGAGATCATTGCCCGGTACCGGCAGGATGATGGGCGTCGAGCCGGTCGCGATAACGAGTCTGTCGTAACTTTCGGTCACGCCATGATCCGAGGTGACGGTCTTGGCCGCGCGATCGATCGCGACGATCTTGTGGCCTTTGTAGAGCGTGATGCCGTTCTTGATGTACCAGCCATCGCCGTGAATAACGATCTGCTCGTAATCCTTTTCGCCGGAGAGCACGGGCGAGAGCATGATGCGGTCGTAATTGACGCGCGGCTCGGCGTTGAAGATCGTGATCTTGTAACGGTCGGGCGCTTCGTCGATCAGGTGTTCCAGCATGCGGCCGGGCGCCATGCCGTTGCCGATGACAACGAGGCGCAAAGGCGCGCCGGGTGTTGCCTGTGAATATTCGTCGTCTTGATACATGAGAAACATCCGCTTCAAGCGTCGGACGGCGCAGTGGCCGCGGCGATCATCGTGTTGCTCAGAAGCCCGTAGGCGGTATGCCAGGCCTCGGCGGTTTCGGCTGTGAAGGCCTCGCCGAGGCCTTGCTTCAGCGTCCAGAGCAGGGCTGCGCCGACCGGCGCGTAGTGCTCCGGCTCGACGCCATAATCCGCGTGCCGGACCGCCAGCGCCTTGACGGCCGGTAGAACGTCGTCCAGCCGGTCGAGGCTGCGCACGACCGTGCCGAGCGCTGCCATCAGCTTGCGGCCTTGATCTTCCAGGTCGCCCTTGAAGAGCGGCCTGACGTCCGGCGCGATCTGGAAAAGCCGTGCGTAAAACAATGTCGCGGCTTCGTCGGCGATCGGCGCGACTTTGGCGAAGCTCGATTGTACAAGGCTGATTTGTTCAGGGGTCATCATTGATCTCCCGATTGCGGCGCGCGCTCAATGCTTTCCGGGAAAGCCGCCGAGGCCGTGGAAGGTCATGAACAGCGAATAGGCGCTGACGGCGATGGCGACCGCCATTTCGAAGGAGAGAAAGGCGACGCCGTATTTGTACCAGGGCTCAAAAGGTCCTTTGGCCGATGATTGTGCGGGCATGTGCATAGAGACCTCCGTCTGGATTTGACGTTGCAAGGCGGCTCAGGCTTTCTCGACCGCGAGCGCTTCGGTGAAGATGCCGTGCTCTTCGGGGCGGCGCTCATGCCGCGCGGCCCAGAAGTAGAAGAGGATGAACGGCACGAACATGTAGAGGGCGACGGTCAGGTAGCCCATGTGAATGTTCGTGCTCGCCGAGAAGACGAGCGGATAGATGATGCCGGCGGCGGTCGAGATGCCGCCGATGAAGCCCGCCGCGGTGCCGGGGCGGTCGGGAAACAGCAGCGGAACGAGCGCGAACGTGCCGCCGGTTCCGAAGGAAATGAAAACGCCGAGCGCAACCAGCGTGAGGACGGAGGCATGCAGTGATCCCGTCATCCCCGCGAAGGTCAGGCCGCCCATTGCCAACGTGATCAGGATCAAGGCGATGCCGAGCCAATGCAGGCGCGGCGCATAGGGAAGGGTGCGGGCGATGAACGGCAGCGGCGTCCAGCCGTTGCGCTGGAACAGGTCGGACATGAAGCCCGAGAAGGGCCGGAACAGCGAGGCGCAAAAGGATTCGACGGCGGCGAAGGTTCCGGCGGCAATTTGCAGGCCGGCGACACTGCTGAATCCGAGCGCCAGGATGGCGCCATGAAACCCATGCGTGAAATAGCCCGGCAGCCAGGCATTCATCGCGATTTCGAGGCCGAAGGACATGGCATAGGCCAGCATCAGCGCGACAGCGATGTAACGGCTCCAGACGAAGGCGGTGCTGCGGAAGTCGCTGCGCCGGCGTGTGAGGGCGATTTGCTCGGCGTTCCTGGCCGCGCGGCCGCGCAGCAGATACCAGGCTGCGACCACGAGCGCGATGAGGCCGAGCCAAAGGAATGCGGTATGATAATCGGTGCCGAAGAGACGCGGCAGAACCAGCGCGCCCATGCCGGCGCCGACATTGCCGGTCCCCGCATAAAGCCCCTCCGCTGTGCCGATTTCATCGGCATTGAACCATTGCGCGACGTGCTGGATGCCGACGACGAAGGAGACGCCGGCGATGGCGACGATGACGCGTTCGGCAAAGAGCAGCGAGTAATCCTGCGTGAAAGCCGAGGCGATCGAAACGAGACCGCAGACGCTGAGGATGACGGCGAAGGTGCGCGGCGCGCCGAAACGGTCCGATGCCCAGCCTGCGACGACACGACCGACCGGCGCCATCCAGATCGCCGAGCTCGCCAGAAGGCCGAGCGCCTTGATGCTCAGATGATAATGCGCGGCGATGCTCGGGCTGAAGGCTGCCGTCGAAAACCACATGAGGAAGCACCAGAAGAAGCCCATGGTCGCGATGACGAGCTGCTCCACCTTATGCGTCTTCATTCCCTCTGCTCCTCGATGCGTCGTGGCGCGATGGGCTGACTGCGTAAGCCGCGCAGCGAATCGTGTTCACGCGTGACGCGGTCACGCGCGAAGCGGCCTTCGCTGTTGAAACAAAGGATGTCATCGGCCTGGCACGCGTCAGCGCTCAGCGCTGCCGGATTGTCCGGATGCGAACCATCGTTAGCTCGCGGGAAACGATGCTGGTGCGAAACCGTCCGCCGTTAGACGGCTCGCCGCCGGCGGCAAAAGCTCATGCCGACGCGGGCCTTGATCGCAAGACATGTGCCAGCCTTTCGCAGAGCGAAAGAGCCGAAGTTCTTTGGTCAGCCGAGCTTGTTGCGAGGCAAAACGCCTAGATGCTGCACATGCGCAGGTCAAAATTTGTGCAGTGCACTCTTCGCTGCCGCATCACCGAGGGCGGGGATTTTTTCCGGCACGAAGACGGTCCCGTCGCAGAAGCGATCGGCCGGCATGGGGATCGGCTGAGGCACGGCCTCGAGCGTCCAAGCCGCGTCATGCGCGCCTTCGTCTTTCCAATCCACGGTCGGCGCCGGAACCTCCATCGCTGCGGCGGCTCCCCGATAAAGATCGGGTCGATAGACGCGTGTGGCGAGATCATGCAGATCGACGGCGGGATCGACCAGGCTCCAGCGCCGCATCTCGTTCAGGAACCACAGCCCGTGCGAGCGCCAGGGGAAGGTCGAGGCGCCGCGATAAAAGACGCAGGCGCCATCCCCCATCGCGCCGCCGGGAAGCGAGGCGAGGATGGCGTGGCTGTCGAGCGCGAAATAGCGGCGGCGCGCGAGCAGCGCGGCGGTATAGGAGGCATTCTCCGGCGCGTCGCAGAATTTCGCCGCCCGCAACAGCGCCCGCAACGCTGCATTCAGCGCTTGCGGCTGTTCCTCTGCCCACCGGGCCCGCACGGCGAAGGCTTTTTCCGGCGCGTGCGCCCAGATGTCGTGCGAGGTCGCAATCGTCGCGCCGGCACCAGCACGCCGCGCCACCTCGCCCCAGGGTGCGCCGGCGCAAAAGCCCGAAATCTGGCCGCTCGTCAGCGCTTCGACGGCGCGGGCCGGCGGAACGACGGTGAGCTTCACGTCGCGGCCGGCTTCGATGCCCGCCGTCGCCAGCCAATAACGCAGATAAAGATTATGCGTCGAATAGGCATGGACGATACCGAGCGTCGCATGGCGCGAGCGCAGCACCGCGGCGAGAGCTTCGACCGTCGAGAGATCTTTACGGGCGGCTTGGTCGTGCGTTTCGCGCGCCAGCGCATTGTTGAGCGTGATCGTGCTGCCACGCGCATTGATCGCGGACGGGATGAGAAGCGGCTGGATGGCTCCCCGCAGGCCGAGCTGCACGGCGAAAGCGAGCGGCGGCACGATCACCGCGGCGTCGAGAAAGCCGAAGGCAAGCTTGTCGGCAATATTGGCCCAAGACGGTTCGACGAAAAGCTCCGTCTCGACGCCTTCCTCGGCGAAGAAGCCGAATTCATGCGCGACCATCACCGGCGCGCCATCGGTGAGATGCAGCAGGCCGATGCGCATCTTCGGTGCCGCGGATTTCCGCGCCGCGGACAGCGAGACGATTTCGCTCATGACCGTTTCTCTCCCGCTTTCGGCGCAGCCTCGATTTCGTGTTCGCGGACAAATTGCGCCACGACCTGAGCCAGCTTGCGATTCTCGTCCATCGCCTTTTTCTGCAGCCAGCGATAGGCTTCAGGTTCCGTCATTTTACGATGTTTCATCAAAATGGCTTTCGCCCGCTCGATCGCGCGGCGCTCTTCGAGGAGCGTTTTGGCGGCGACGAGTTCGGCTTCGACGTGCCGGTAACGGCGGAAGAGCGCGATGGCCGAGGCCATGATCGGCTTGACGTCCCGCAGCGCGACGCCGGAGAGATTATAAGAGCAGACGCCGGCGGCGATCGCCTCCTCGGCGAAGCCGATATCGTCGCTGTCGGCGAACATGACGACCGGCTTGTCGGCCGACACCGCACGCACGTCTTCCAGCGTGTCGCGATCCGGCGACGCCATGTCGACAATGACGAGATCGGGCTTGGTGTTCTCGACGGCTTCGACCAGATTGGCGCCTTCGCGGGCATGCAGCACTTCGGCAAAGCCGGCTTGGGCGAGCTTTTCTTTCAGCGCCTCGGCGCGCGCGTCGTCACTGTCGATGAGAAGGATTCGAAGTTGCACGGGCTATGATTCGCTTAGTCCGCGCCGCCGCGCAAGCCGGTTGCCGAAAGTTTCATCGCGACGCCAAGGCTCAAGATCTATTTCTTTCAGACGACGCATTTTAAGATGGCGCGAATTTATTGAGGGAAGATCGGCCGCGTGTCCAAGCTTGATCAGGTCGTCAAAGACATCGTCGCGGAAATGCAGGAGCGGTCGGACCGGGGCGAGGTCGCGACCTATATTCCGGAGCTTGCCGGCGTCGATCCCAAGGCTTTTGGCCTCGCCGTGATCGATGCCGACGGCCAGCTCGCTTGTGGCGGCGACTGCGATACGTCGTTCTCCATTCAAAGCATCTCGAAGGTCTTCACGCTCACTTTCGCGCTCGGCATGATCGGCGACCGGCTGTGGCGGCGCGTCGGGCGCGAGCCGTCCGGCAGCCCGTTCAACTCGATCGTCCAATTGGAGCGCGAGCGCGGCATTCCGCGCAATCCCTTCATCAATGCCGGCGCGATCGTGGTGACGGACCTGATTCTATCCGGGCATCAGCCGCGCGAGGCGCTCGGCGAAATCCTCCGCTTTCTGCAATTTCTCGCCGACGATTCCTCGATTACGATCGACGCTGCGGTCGCGGCGTCGGAGAATCGCACCGGGTTTCGCAACCGGGCACTGGCCAATTACATGAAATCTTTCAGCGTGCTCGAAAATCCCGTCGATTTCACCCTCGGCGTCTATTTTCACCATTGCGCGATCGCGATGTCGTGCCGGCAGCTCGCCATGGCCGGGCGCTTTCTCGCCCACCACGGCCGCAACCCCTCGACCGGCCTCTTGGTCGTGCAGCCCGAGCGCGCCCGGCGCATCAACGCCATCATGCTCACCTGCGGGCACTACGACGGATCCGGCGAGTTCGCCTATCGCGTTGGCTTGCCGGGCAAAAGCGGCGTCGGCGGCGGCATATTGGCGATCGCGCCCGGCCGCGCCTCGATCGCGGTCTGGTCGCCCGGCCTCGACGCGGCCGGCAATTCGCACCTCGGCCGCCTCGCGCTCGAGGAACTGACCAAACGCATGGGCTGGTCTATTTTCGGGGGAAATTAAAAGAGCCGGACCGTGACGCTCTTGGCGCGCGACTCGCTCTCCGCCTCCGCCCACCAGGGCAATTCATGCGGCGTGTGGACGGCTTCTTCCTCGCGCATTGCAGCTTCGTGATACCAGCCGCTGCCGATCGGCGCCGTGGCGATGCCCCGCGCCGCGAGGTTCGCTTCTTCACGTTTTGTTTTCTCGGCTTCGCGGCCGCCCGCAGGGAACGCGTAGATCTTGGCCGAGCCAAAGTAAGAATTCGGTTCCATGGCTGCTCTCAGTGCTGACTTCGTTCCGTTGCGTCTGACGCCAACCGATGCCTTCCTAGGCGAACTGCACAATTCCTATACAGATCGTCGCGATCGAAGGCATTTTCAACCCATCCGTTCGTCCAATCCGGCGCTCAGGGCCAAACGTCCTGCGCGCTCCCAAAGTTGCGCCGCCTCTCTGGCGAGGCGGGCTGCCGTCAGACTGCGAAAGGGCGGCGCGCGCAGTGCCGAGCCGCACGATTGGTGGTGGCGGATGGCACGGCAAATGCTTAAACGTGGCGTTCCCGGCTAACCATACCCTCGCCTGCCGGTAAAAATAGCGGCCCTTTCAAATCCCCGCCGTAAGAGGAAACCTGTGATGACCAAGTACAAGCTCGAGTACATATGGCTCGACGGCTACACGCCCGTGCCAAGTCTGCGCGGCAAAACCCAGATCAAGGAATTCGATGTCTTTCCGACCCTGGAGCAATTGCCGCTCTGGGGGTTCGATGGTTCTTCGACCAACCAGGCCGAGGGGCATAATTCCGATTGCGTGCTGAAGCCGGTCGCGGTCTATCCGGACGGGGCACGCACCAATGGCGCGCTCGTTATGTGCGAAGTGATGATGCCGGATGGCGTCACCCCCCATCCGTCGAACATGCGCGCCACCATTCTCGACGATTCCGGCGCCTGGTTCGGCTTCGAGCAGGAATATTTCTTCTACAAGAACGGTCGTCCGCTTGGTTTCCCGGAGAGCGGTTATCCGGCGCCGCAAGGCCCGTATTACACCGGTGTCGGCTACAAGAACGTTGGCGATGTCGCCCGCAAAATGGTTGAGGAACATCTCGATCTCTGCCTCTTTGCCGGCATCAACCACGAAGGCATCAATGCCGAAGTCGCCAAAGGGCAGTGGGAATTCCAGATTTTCGGCAAAGGCTCGAAGACGGCCGCCGATCAGATGTGGATGGCCCGCTACCTGCTGCTGCGCCTCACCGAGAAATATGGCGTGGACATCGAATTCCATTGCAAGCCGCTCGGCGACACGGATTGGAACGGCTCGGGCATGCACTGCAACTTCTCGACCGCCTACATGCGCGACGTCGGCGGCAAGGATTATTTCGAGAAGCTCATGGCGGCTTTCGAGGCCAACCGGGAAGATCACATTGCCGTCTATGGCCCGGACAATCACATGCGCCTCACCGGCAAGCACGAGACCGCCTCGATCCATCAGTTCAGCTATGGCATAGCCGACCGCGGCGCGTCGATCCGCGTTCCGCACAGCTTCGTGCGCAACGATTACAAGGGCTATCTCGAGGATCGCCGGCCGAACTCTCAAGGCGACCCCTACCAGATCGCTTCGCGCATCCTGAAGACGATCGCTTCCGTTTCGTCGAGCACCGGCGTCTCGGCCGCGGCCTGATCCGATATCGGCCGAACTTTGGCCGCGGCGGACCCGTTCCGCCGCGGTCTTTTTTTGCGGGAAAGCTCTTACGGTTTGCCGGAGGGCAGATGGATGATCTCGCCATCGACGGCAAACGTGCCGAAGCCGCGATGATGAATTGTCTTGGGATCGTCTGGCTTAGCGCGCCGCCAGGCCTTCACGGCTTCGAGAACGAAAATATTATACTTGTTCACGAAGCGCGTATCGACCACGCGACATTCCAGATTGGCAAAACATTCGCCGACGAGCGGCGCATCGACTTTTTCGCCGCGCCGCGGCGTCAGTCCGAACCTGGCGAATTTGTCGGTGTCGCTGCCGGAGCAATTGCCGATCTCCACGACCGTCTCGGCGAGCGAAACGTCGGGGATCGCGATCACGCATTCCTTGGTGGCGCGCAATGCCGCAAAGCTGAAATCGCCATTGCTGACGACGCAGGCGATCAGCGGCGGCATGAAGTCGACCATCATATGCCATGACATCGTCATGACATTATGCCGGCCACGGCGCGCCGTCGTCAGCAGGACGACCGGGCCAGGCTCCAAGAGCTTATAGACGTCTCGAAGCGGCAGGTCCCGCATCACCGCGCCGGAGCGAAGCTTTGGTCGGGGAAGACCGAGGCCGTTGGCGTCTGAATGACGATAAAGCCGACGTCCGCCGCCTTGTGACAATCGTTGCAGGCGGCTTGCAGCGCCTTGAAGCCGCGCTGAAATTGCGCCGCATCCTTCGCTGTCACGGCATCGCTTAGAACGACGAGCGGCTGGACGGCCGCAGCGATATAGGGGACGGGAATGTTGAGATAGAGGATTGCGGCCTTGTTGAACGTGTCCCTGAGCTGGGCGAGTTCATAACTGGCCAGTGGCCAGTTCTTCGCCTTGCCGGCGAGCCAGAGCTTGATGTGGCGCAATTGCGTGAGTTGCATCGCGTCGCTGAGCGAGACCGCATAAGAATCGCCATGGGCATTGGGCGACGGCGCAGGCTGCGCGAACGGAACTTCGTCGCTACGCACCGGCAGCACGACCAGCGCCAAAAAAACCGTTGAGAAAACGCGTAGGAAATCTCGCAGCAGCACTCGCATGACTTTCTCCTTCGCCGCGATTAAGGCCGATGCACCGGCCAACCCGCTTTGATCCGGATCAAGAAAATGCCAAACTGCGGATGCGTAAGGAGATGATGATGCGGCTTGCCGACAGCGATGGCGACGGACCCGAAACCGAATTGGCGCCGGCCGGTGCGTTCACTGCGGAGGAGCGGGCCGCCGTTTATCGCGCCATTTATGCGCGCCGCGACGTGCGCGACGAATTTCTACCGCGGCCGATCCCCGGGCCGACGCTCAATCGTATCCTTGAGGCAGCACATCATGCGCCGTCCGTCGGGTTAAGCCAGCCGTGGAACTTCATTATCGTCCGCGACCCGGCGGTGAAGGCGAAGGTGCATGACATCTTCACGCGCAGCAACGCGGAAGCCGCACGCATGTTTGCCGATGCGCGCAGCGTCGATTATCGGCGCCTGAAACTCGAAGGCATTCTCAAAGCGCCGCTGAACATCTGCGTCACCTGCGATCGCGCGCGCGGCGGTCCGGTCGTGCTCGGCCGCACGCATCAGCGCGATACCGATCTCTACAGCACTGTCTGCGCCATCCAGAATTTGTGGCTCGCCGCGCGCGCCGAAGGCGTCGGCGTCGGCTGGGTGAGCATTTTCGACCCCGAGGATCTGCGCCCGATTCTGAATATCCCGCCGGAGATCGTCGTCGTCGCCTATCTCTGCGTCGGCTTCGTCGATCAGCTCTTCGCCCGGCCGGAGCTTGAGGCGCGCAATTGGGCCGAGCGTCTGCCGCTCGACGATCTCGTCTTCGACGGGATCTGGGGCAAGCCGCGGGCCTGAGCGTCGACGTTCAAATTCAATCGCGGCGCTTTTGCGTCTTCCTCATCGCATCGGATTTATCCCGAAAGCCGCTTCGCACTTCTCGGTCCGATGTATTAGCTCAAGCGGGGCTTTTGTCGGTTGCGCGCCATTCGGCGGTGCGTTCGCGCGGCGCCTCGGCCAGCGCCCGCCGCAGCGCCGCGACGCCGAGATCGGTGCAATAGGCGGGTGTCCCCGGTTGTTGGCGCCACGATTCGGCGATCGGGCCGGCATCGAGCGCATCGAACCCCAAATTCTCGACAAGCGTGAGCACGATGGCCTTTGCCGCCGGATCGTCGCCGGCGACAGGCAGCGCGATGCGCCCGGGCGAGCCGGCTTCCTTGCCGAAATCGGCGAGATGCCGGGCGTAGATATTGTTGAACACCTTCACCACGCGATGGCCGATCTGGCGCTCGACCCAGGCGCTTTCCGGCAGGCCCTCTTCGATCTCGGCAATGCGGCCGTCGCGCTGGCGCGGGTAATAATTGCAGGTATCAATGAGCGGAACATTGGCGGGCAAATTCGCAAAGAGCCCAGCCGGCAGTTTGGGCACGCCTTTCATCGGGATGGTGAGAACGGCGAGATCGATCCCGCGCACGGCGTCCTGGACCGCTACAGCCGATGCGCCGGTCTGCGCCTCAATCTCGGCGAGACTCGCTGGCCCGCGCGAATTAGCGATAATCACCCGATGCCCAAGTTCGCTGAGGCGACGCGCCAATGTGCTGCCGATATGTCCCGCGCCGATAATGCCGATCCGCATCGCTTGCTCCCCTCTTCGTTGTCGTTGGTGATGCCTGTCTGCCCGGCGTTCTGCGGCCGGTCACGATCTTTGTCGGATCTTCGCAAGCCGATCGTTTCGGTTTTGCGACGGCCGCGCTTCCCGCGAATGTGAGAGATCGCGACACCGCGCAACCTGGACAGCGGTGTCCCGCGTCATTAGCTAACGGACGCCAACATATTGAACCGGCGAGAACGCGCAAGGCAAGTGTCGGCAAATTGTCGCAAATCGCGCGGGCTCGATGGAAAAATCAATCAAAGAGAGGACGGCGCCGTCCCAGGCGCTGATCGGCGTCGTCGCGGTTTCGGTCGGTGCGCTCGTTGCGAATATCTATTATGCGCAACCGTTGATCGCTTCGATCGGCCCGTCCATCGGCATCGGGACGGCGCTTTCCGGATCGCTCGTGAGCGTGACCCAGATCGGTTATGGCGCCGGTCTCTTCTTTTTGGTTTCGCTGGCTGACCTCGTCGAGAACCGGCGGCTGGTGCTGATCGCGGTGGCCGTCGTCATCGCCGGTCTCGTCGCGATCGGTCTTTCGCAGACGGCGGTTGCATTTTGCCTTGCTTCGCTGTGCACCGGCGTTTGCGCCTCGGCCGCGCAGATTCTGGTTCCGTTTATCGCGCATCTGGCGCCGCCCGAACGGCGCGGCCGCGTGGTCGGCACGGTGATGGGCGGCTTGCTGACCGGCATCATGCTGGCGCGCCCGATGGCTTTATTCATCGCCGGAAGCTTTGGCTGGCGGATTGTCTTCTTCGTTTCAGCGGCGCTCATGCTTGCGATCGGCGTTGCCCTGGCGCGGGCGGTGCCGCGCTATCAGCCCAGGCAGGGGCTGCATTATGGCCAGGTTCTCGCCTCGATGCTGGGCATCTTGCGCGAACGGCCGCCGGTGCGCTGGCGGGCGCTCTATCAGAGCCTGATGTTCTGCGCCTTCAATCTGTTTTGGACGACCGTGCCGCTTTTGCTCGCGCAGAGGTTCGGATTGAGCGAGCACGCGATCGGCCTCTTCGCGCTTGCGGGCACCGGTGGGGCGCTTGCGGCGCCGATTGCCGGCCATCTTGCCGACCGCGGCTATATCGCAGCGGCCACGGCGGGTGCGATGGCGGTGCTCGGCTTGTCCTTTGCCGGAGCCATCCCGGTATCGGGCACGGTGGGCCTCGTTTGGCTTGCCCTGCTTGCGGTTTTGATCGACGCCGCCGTGCAGGTCAATCAGGTCACCGGTCAGCACATCATCTTCAGCGTTCCGGCAGACATCCGCGGCCGCGTGAACGCAATTTATATGACGTTCGTTTTTATCGGCGGCGCGCTCGGCTCGGTGCTCGGCACGGTCCTCTACGCCCGCTGTGGCTGGGCGGCGACAGCCGCCTGCGGAGCCGTCATCGGTCTCGTGGCGCTATCGTTCCACGTGATCGAGCGCATGCAAGGCCGCCAACGCGTTCAGGCGTGACGCATGATCCTGACCGGCACGGATTTATAGGACGGCGTGCCGCTTTGCGGATCGTGATAGTCGAGCGGCACGAGACCGTTGGCCTCGGGATAATAGGCCGCGATCGAACCGCGCGCGATATTGTGGGCAATCGCGATGAACCCCGCGAGGCGTCGCGGCGAGCCGGAGGGCAGGGCCGTTTCGATATCGATCGCATCGCCGTGCTGAATGTTATGCGCGGCAAGATCATCCTTGTGCACGAAGATCACGTCGCGGCGGCCGAAGACGCCGCGATAGCGATCGTCGAGACCATAGATCGTCGTATTGTATTGGTCGTGGCTGCGGATCGTCGTCAGCCGCAGGACGGCGCCGTCAGCGGTCGCCGGGTCCTCATTGAGCCCTTTAAAGACGATGAACTCGGCCTTGCCGGACGGCGTCTTCCAAACCCGCTCGGTTGCCGGCAGTGGCAGGCGGAAGCCGCCCGGCACCCGGATGCGCTGATTGAAATCGCGGAAGTCGGGGAAGACAGCCTCGATCTTGTCGCGGATGCGGTCGTAATCTTCGACGAGTTCCGCCCAGGCCACTTTGCTTTGCGGCAGCGTGGCTATGGCCATGCCGGCGATGATTGCGGGCTCCGAGCGCAGATGCGCTGAAACCGGCGGCAGCTTGCCGCGCGAGGAATGCACCATCGACATCGAATCTTCGACGGTGACCATCTGCGGGCCGGCCGCCTGAATGTCGTGCTCGGTGCGGCCGAGGCAGGGCAGGATGATCGCGTCCTTGCCGATGAGAAGATGCGAGCGATTGAGCTTGGTTGCGACATGCACCACGAGATCGAGGCCGCACATGGCCGGAAAGCTCTGCTCGGGATCGGGGAGCGCCACCGCGAGATTGCCGCCGAGGCAGATCAGCACCTTCGAGCGGCCGGCGATGATCGCCTGCATGGCGGCGACGGCATCATGGCCGTGCTCGACCGGCGGTTTGAAGCCGAAGGTCTCTTCGATCCTCTGCAGCATGTCGGCGGCGGGCTTTTCGGTGATGCCGACGGTGCGGTCGCCCTGCACGTTCGAATGACCGCGCAGCGGGCAGATGCCGGCGCCGGGCTTGCCGAAATTGCCGCGCATCAGCAGCAGATTGGCGATCTGCTGCACATTGTCGGTGCCGCGGCTGTGCTGGGTGACGCCCATCCCATAGGGAATGATCGTGGCGTTCGACTGCGCATAGGCGCTGGCGACGGCTTCGAGCGCCGTGCGCGACAGACCGCTCGCGGCTTCGATGTCCGCCCATTCGGTCGCATCGAGATCGGCGGCGAGCGTCTCGAAGCCGCGCGTATGTTCGGCGATGAAGGCGTGATCGATGACGGGCGCGTTGCGTCCCGGCGCGCGGTCGAGCGCAAGCAGCGCCTTCATGACGCCCTTGAGCGCCGCCGCATCGCCGCCGACTTTCACCTGATAGTAGGACGAGGCGATGTTCTCATAGCCGAAAGTCGACATTTCGATAGGGTTTTGCGGATCGGCAAAACGCTCCAAGGCGCGCTCGCGCATCGGATTGAAGACGATGATCGGCACGCCGCGTTTGGCGCATTCATGCAATGTGCCCATCATACGCGGATGATTGGTGCCCGGATTGTGGCCGATCGAGATGATCAAATCGCAATGGTCGAAGTCGTCGAGCGAGACGGTGCCCTTGCCGAGGCCGATCGATTGCGGCAGGCCGACGCTCGTTGCCTCGTGGCACATGTTGGAGCAGTCGGGGAAATTGTTGGTGCCGTATTCGCGGGCGAAGATCTGGTAGAGGAAAGCAGCCTCATTCGAGGCGCGGCCGGAGGTGTAGAATTCCACCGTGTTCGGGTGGTGGGCGCGCAGCCCCTCGCCGATGCGCTGAAACGCCGCCTCCCAGGAGATCGCCTGGTAGCGGTCGCTGGCATGGTCGTAAACCAAAGGATGGGTCAGGCGGCCGGCGTTCTCGAGCTCATAATCGGTCCAATTCCACAGATCCGAGACGGTATGGCCTTGGAAAAATTCCGGGGACACGCGCTTCTTCGTCGCCTCCCAGGTCACCGCCTTGGCGCCATTCTCGCAGAACTGAAAGGTCGAGGTATGTTCCTTGTCCGGCCAGGCGCAGCCGGGGCAATCGAACCCGTCCGGCTTATTGGTGCGGAACAGGGTAACCGCCGCCTCGCCGGTTTCCATCTGTTCGCGGATCGCCTTGGCGGTGGCCTTGAGCGCTCCCCAGCCCCCCGCCGGGGCGGTGTATTTCTTGATGCCCGGAACGGCGCGCTGCTGAGCCATCGTATAGCCTCTGTCTATGGATCGCCTTCAGACGCCGAGTCCACGCTTTGCGCGGCGGGACCGATTATTGCGTCTAGGGTGCAACGCACATGTAAGGTTTTGGGCGGCTAAAATCCAATGAAAGTCTCCGAACACATTATAGAGCTATTCTATTGATGCCGGCTTTAGGCACCTCCTGTTGTGGGCTTGGCGCTATGGTGAGGGTCGTCACGTCGCTCTAGGGGGAGGAATGATCATGCGCGGCACAGTCGGCGCGGAAAAAGTCAGCGACGCTGTTCTGCTCGTTGCACGGGTTCTGCTGGTTCTCGTGTTTGTGATCTTCGGCTGGAAAAAGCTCATCGGCTTCGGCGGGACGGTCGCTTATTTTTCGCACAGCGGCGTGCCACTGCCGTTTCTTGCCGCGGTGATTGCGGTGATGACGGAATTTTTCGCCGGCATCGCCATCGCGCTCGGCCTTTTTACGCGTCCGCTGGCCTTGCTGATGGCGCTCTATACGCTCGGCACGGCGCTGCTCGGCCATAAGTTCTGGACTCTTGCCGGCACGGCGCGGCTCGAGAACGAAATCAACTTCCTCAAAAACGTCGGCCTCATCGGGGGCTTTTTGCTGCTCTATCTCAGCGGTGCAGGCCGCTATTCGCTCGACGATAAAATCGATGCGCTCTAGCGCCCAAGCGGCCCCGCGTCGCCAGCGCGGACGCGCGGCGCGACCTCAGTGCCCAGGAGTTCGATCGAGCGGGTCATCACTGCATGATCGAGCGCCGCGACGCTCATTTGGAAGGTGATGCGCGAGACGCCGCCAAGCGCCTCGCTCGCTTTCAGCATCTTCTCGGCGACCGTCGCGGGATCGCCGATGAGATAAGCGCCATGCGGGCCGGTCATGGCGTCGAATTGGGCGCGCGAGGGCGGTGACCAGCCGCGTTCGCGGCCGATCGCGCCGAACATGGCGAGCCAGCCGGGAAAGAAAATGTCCTTCGCTTCTTGTGCGGTTTCGGCGACGAAACCGACGGCGTGCAACCCGACTTTGAGCGTCTCCGCCGCATGGCCGGCGCGCAGCCCCGCCTCGCGATAAAGATCGACGAGCGGGCGAAAGCGGTGGAACGCGCCGCCGATGATCGCCACCATCAGCGGCAAGCCCAAAGTCCCGGCGTGGACGAAAGATTGCGGCGTGCCGCCGACGCCGACCCAGATCGGCAGCTTTTCCTGCAAGGGCCGCGGATAGATGCCCTGGCCCTCGAGCCGCGGTCGGAAGCGCCCGGACCAGGTGATCTCCGTCGCACCGCGGATTTTCAGCAGCAGATCGAGCTTTTCGGCGAAGAGGTCGTCGTAATCCTCGAAGTTGAAGCCGAAGAGCGGATAGGCTTCGCCGAACGAACCGCGCCCGGCGATGATTTCCGCGCGTCCCTGCGAGATGAGATCGAGGGTCGCGAAGTCCTGAAAAACGCGCACCGGATCGGCGGCGCTGAGTACGGTCACCGCGCTGCCGAGCCTGATCGTGCTGGTGCGCGCCGCCGCAGCGGCGAGAATCACGGCCGGGGCGGAATCCAGGAAGTCCGGCCGGTGATGTTCGCCGATGCCGAACACGTCGAGGCCGACGCGGTCGGCGACCGCGATCTCGTCGAGAAGGTCGGCCATGCGCGCCGCGGGCGCCACACGTTTGCCCGTCGCGGGGTCCGGCACATTGGCGGCGAAACTATCGATACCGATTTCCACCTCTGCTCCTCGTTCAGAAGAACCCGCTTACTTGCTGCGCGTCGCGACAAGATCGATATCGACGCCGACCTCCAGCGCCACATAATCGCCGGTTGCCCATTGGCCCTGGCCGATGCCGAAGGCGGTGCGTATGAGCGCTGCATGACCCTTGGCATGGGCGCTTCCGCCCTTGATATCGAGCGTGAAGGGCAAGGTCAGCGGATGCGTGATGCCGCGGAGCGTCAGGCGGCCGGTGGCTTGGTAAGTGCCGTCCGGCTTCTTGCGGACCGTGTCCGAAACGAAACTCGCTTGCGGGAAATGCGCAATGTCGAACCAATCGTCGCCCGGAAGCGCGGTATCGCGCTGCGTGTCACCGGTCGTCGCACTCGCAAGATCGACCGTCACCGTTAGGTGCGAGGCTTCGAGATGCGCCGGATCGAAGGCGATCCTCGCATCGTATCGCGTAAAACTGCCGGTGAACGGCTCGCCGGTCTGGGTGCCCGAAAAGCCGAGCTTGCTTTTGGCGAGATCGACCGTCCAATTCGGCGCGTCGGCGGCCGAAGCGCGCGCCATCGCGAGCGTCGCGACGAACATAGCCGCGAAGATTTTAAAGCTTGTCACGATTTGCTGTTTCCGATTGATGTCCGCGCCCGCGCGGCAGCATTCGCGTCAACACATCGTCGCGGAGCCAAAGATGATGCCGCAGCGCGGCGGCGGCATGCAGCGTGACGAGCGCGATCAGCGCGAAGGCGAGATAATCATGGGTTCGCGCCAGAACATGTTCGACCGGCGCCTTGTTATGCAGCGTCGAGAGAATCGGCAGATGCGGCCAAGGAACGAGGCCATAAAGCACGGTCGGGATGTTGAGCGGCGCCGCCGAGACGACCGCCCAGCCGGTGAAGGGTAGCACGAAAAGCAAGCCATAGAGCAAGAAATGGCTCGTTTCGGCGGCCTTCCGTTCCAACGGCGACATTGCCGCCGGCAAGGATGGCGGGTGGTGCGCGAGCCGCCAGGCGAGGCGCAGAAAGGCCGCGAGCAGGATGGTGATGCCGATCGATTTGTGAAGCTGATAGAGCTTGAACAGATCGAAAGGCTTCAGCTTCACATGCGTCATCGTCAGGCCGATCACGGCGAGGGCGATGATGCCCAGTGCCATGATCCAGTGAAGAAAGACCGCCACGGCCGTATAGCGGGGGCTCGGCTGGCCGGCCGCCATCAGGGCTTCAGTTCGAACGCGCCGGCGATCGTCAGGCGAACGTCGTCGCCGATATAGGGCACATAGGCGCTGATGCCGAACTGGCTGCGCTTGATTGTGCCACTCGCCGAAAAGCCGACCGTATAGGCCTTGTCGATCGGATTGAGGCCGGCACCGACGAGATGCGCTTTCAAGCTCACCGGCTTCGTTACGCCATGCAGCGTCAAGGTGCCGTTGATGATCGCGCTGGCCTTGCCGGCAAGAGTGACCTTGGTCGAGACGAATTCCGCCGTCGGATATTTCGCGGCATCGAACCATTTGTCGCCCTTCAACTCGCCGGTAAGCTTCGGCACCGTCGTCAGCACCGAATCGACCGGGATCGTCACATCGAGCTTGTCGGCAGCGGGCTTGCCGGGGTCGAGCGTCAGCGTGCCCGAGGCGCCAGAGAAGAAGCCGGAATATTCGGTCAGCCCGAAGTGCGAGAGCGAGAAGGCGACCTGCGTGTGATAGGGCTCGACCTTATAGGTGCCGGCCTTGACCGTGGCCGGGTCGCGTGAAACCTGCGCCGACGCGGGGACCGCAGCGCAGGCGAGCGTGGCCGCCAGGGCGGCGGCGAGGGTTCGGGTTTTCATCGGGATGCTCCTCAAAGTCCCGCGCGCAGCGCGCCGGGCGGATTCGATCCGCCGGAAGCCGGCGGCATAGCGGGGTTCTGCTCCCAGATTGCGGTCCATTTGACTAGCCGTTATATTTCGATCTTATCCATCTGGATTGGCGATAGTATATGCTCGACGGCGTCTCCCTCGATCAATTGCGGACATTCATCGCCGCGGTCGAAGAAGGCAGTTTTTCGGCAGCGGCGCGCAAGCTGCGCCGGGCGCAATCCGCCGTCAGCGAAATGATCGGCGCGCTGGAAGAGCAGATCGGCGTGCCGCTTTTCGACCGCAGCGGCCGTTATCCCAAGCTGACCGCCGCCGGCACGGTTCTTCTCGCCGACGCCCGGGGCATCGTCGCCGGCGTCGATTTCATGAAAGTGCGCGCCCGGGGCATGTCGGCGGGTCTCGAGCCCGAGCTTTCGGCCGTCGTCGATGTCTTCTTTCCGATTGGGGCGCTCACCGCGGCGGCAAAGGAATTCCGCGAGAAATTTCCCGGCACGCCGCTTCGGCTCTATGTCGAGGCGCTGGGCGGGGTGTTCGAACCGCTGCTCGACGGGCGCGCGAGCCTTGGCATCGCCGGGCCGCTGCCGCTGATGCCGGGGAACATTTCGGCCGAGCGGCTGTCCGAGACAGGCTTCGTCATTGTCGCCGCGCGCGATCATCCACTGGCTGCCATCGAAGCCCCGATTCCGCGGACGGAACTTGCCAAACATACCCAGCTGGTGCTGACCGACCGTTCGACCCTCTCTGCCGGCCGCGAGTTCGGCGTCATGTCGCCGGCGACCTGGCGGCTCTCCGACCTCTTTGCCAAACATGCCTTTCTACTCAACGGGCTTGGTTTCGGCGGCATGCCTTTGCATACGGTGCAGCCCGATCTCGACAACGGCAAGCTCGTCGTGCTCGATATCGAGGATGCGCCGCCCGGCGGCCTGATGCTGCCCATGTATGCAGTTTATCATACCGCATCGCCGCCGGGGCCGGCCGGGCGGTGGCTGATCGAGCGGCTGAAGCTCTGCCCGAGCAAGCAGCCGCAAGGCGGAATTTGAGACGGGCTCGCGCCATCATCACGCATTCGCCAGTTTCCTTCAGCGCGGGATCGCTGTAATCCGACGAGCCAATGATCTTGCCGATCGGCGGCCTCGCTGCACCAGTGCGAAAGCCCATGTCTTTCCTATTCCAGCCTGACAAACCCAACGGGGCTTCATGCCAAGATATTTTCTGATCCCATTTGCGCTCGTTGCTTTCGTCTTTGCTATGCCCGGCGCTGAGGCGCAGAAAAAATTCGATCTCGTCGAAAGTGTTTTGAATGATCCCGCGGCGCCTGTCGGCGGCAATCCAAAAGGCGATATCACGATCGTCGCCTTTCTCGATTACAATTGCCCCTATTGCCGCCGGGCGACGCCGGAGCTCGACAAATTCATCGCGAGCGACGGTCATGTGAAAGTCATCTACAAGGATTGGCCGATCCTCGCGCCCTCGTCGATCGTCGCGGCGAAGGTCGCCATCGCCGCCAATTATCAGGGCAAATATCAAGCCGCACATGATGCGCTGATGGCGATCAAATTGCGCCCCGCGACTTTGCCCGCGATCAAGGCCGCGGTCCAATCCGCCGGCATCGACATTGTTCAATTGGACAAGGACCTCGCCGCGCATAACGCCGACATCGGCGCGCTGCTGCAGCGAAACATCGCCGAAGCCGATGCCTTGCATCTTCAAGGCACGCCGGTCTTTCTCGTCGGCCCTTATTTGATTGCCGGCGGGCTCGATGAAGCCGGCTTCCGCAAAGCCGTGGGGCGCGCGCGGGCGGCCAAGTAGCACGGTAATGGGCGGATCGGTCCACATGGATGACATGTTCGATGTTGCGATCGTCGGCGCCGGTGCCGCGGGACTTGCCGCGGCCTTGGTGCTTCAGCGCGCCGGGCGCTCGATCGTCGTGCTCGAAGCGCGCGCACGCGCCGGCGGCCGGGCGCATACGTTCGAAGCACGCGGCGAATTCCCGCTCGATGCCGGCTGCGGCTGGGTTCATTCGGCCGATCAAAATCCGCTTGTGCCGCTGATCGAGGCGGAAGGCCTCACACTTGAAAAGAACGGGGCAAATTGGGGCCGCCAATCCGGCGATCAAGGCTTCAGTGCCGCCGAGCAAAAGGAATTCGCCGAAGCGTTCGAAGCCTTTGATGCGCGGCTCGCTGCCGCGGCGATCAAGGACGCCGATGCGCCGGCCGCGAATTATTTCGAGCCCGGCTGCCGTTGGAACGGCCTGATCGATGCGGTCTCGTCCTATTACAACGGCGCCGAATTCGATCGTGTCTCGGTGCTCGATTATGCGGCCTATCTCGATACCGGCGTGAATTGGCGGGTGACGAGCGGTTATGGTGCCGCCGTCGCCGCATTGGCCGCGCCTATCATGCCGCGTTTTTCTTGCCCGGTGACGGGGATCGACCATCGCCGCGTGCCGGTGCGCCTTGCGACGCCGCAGGGGCCGCTTGAAGCGCGCGCCGTCATCATCGCCGTGCCGACGAACCTTCTCGCCAAAGAGCGGATCGCCTTCACCCCGAGCCTGCCGGACAAGACCGAAGCGGCGGCCGGCCTGCCGCTCGGCACGGCGGAGAAGGCCTTTTTCTACCTTGAGCAGCCGGAGGAACTGCCGATCGAAGGTCATCTGTTCGGCCGGATCGATCGCGCCGCTACGGGCTCCTATCACACCCGGCCGTTCGGCCGGCCTTACATCGAAGCCTTTCTCGGCGGCCGCAATGCCGAGGATTTGATCCGCGCCGGCGAGGGGGCTTTGAGCGCCTTCGCGCTCGACGAATTGTCGGCGCTCGTCGGCTCGTCCTTCCGCCGCCGTGTCGTGCCGATCGCCGAGACCGGCTGGGGGCGCGATCCGTTCGCGCTCGGCTCCTATTCGCATGCACTGCCGGGGCATTCCGCGGCGCGGGCCGTGCTTGCGGCGCCCGTGGCGGGGCGGCTTTTCTTCGCCGGGGAGGCGACGCATCCGTCTTTCTTTTCAACGGTGCATGGCGCCTGGGCGAGCGGCATCCGCGCGGCCGAGGAGGCGCTCGCCGCCCTGCCGCCGCTGGGGCTTTGACGCGGCCCGAGGCTTCAGGTTTGGATAAGCTGTTCCTCGTGGCTTATCGGCCTCTCCAACGGCAAAGCGAAGCATGAGCTATGTCTTAGCTATTTTCATTGTCTTGGCGGCGGGTTTTGGTGCGGCCGGCGTGACGCTTTTCGTGCAGAAATCCGTCGCCGCCGAGCTGCGGCGGGAGCATCACGAGGTTGGCTCCACCGTCTTCCTCCAGCTTGGCGTCATCTTCGCCGTTTTGCTTGCCTTCGTCTTCAGCGAGGCGTGGACGGAATATAACGAGGCATCCGCGGCGATCGAACTCGAGGTCAGCGCCCTGCATGGCGCCGCGATCATCGCCGCCACCTTGCCGGCGCCCGCGGCGAAGCAAATCCTCACCCGGGAAAAGGCCTATCTCGACAGCGTCACGCAAAGCGAATGGCCGATTATGGCGGCGAGCCGTGGCGAGGATATCGCGACGGACCGGAAGCTGCAGGATCTCATCCAGGTCGTCGCGAACCTCAAATTGACCGATCCCAGCGAAAACGCCAAGAAACCCGAAATCTTATCACTGCTTGCACAGGCCCATGAGCAGCGGGCCGTGCGGATTTACCAGGCGGGCAGCGGCATTCCCGGGGCCCTTTGGATCGTGTTGATCAGCTTCGAGCTGATCCTGGTGGCCTTTGTCGTGCTTTCGGGCCTGCGTTACTGGACGTCCGCGGCGCTGGTCTCGGGTATATTTGCCGCGTCGGTGTCGAGCATTCTCGTTGTGGCGCGGCTGCTCGATTATCCGTTCGAAGGGGCGCTTGCCTTGCCGTCCACCGATTTCGCGGTGGTGATCGGCAAGGTTACGCATTTGCTTGGGCCGATCGGCTGATGGGCTGCGCCAAGCCGAAAAAGCCCTAGGGGGACAGCCTAATCCGCTCCCGCCGCCGGTTTTTGCCGGCGCGAGCGCGACAATGTATTTACGCTAAAATAGATTGCATTATACGATAGCGGCCGCGGGGAAACGGTGTTTGCCGGAGAGCGGATTTTATGGCTGCGGCGGTTTTCATCACGCATTCCTCCCGCGACTACAAACAATCGCGCGTCGTCGTCGATATCCTCGAAAAGAACGGCATCGGCTGCTGGATTTCCGAGCGCGACATCGGCGCCGGCGACAATTATGGCGATGCGATCGTCGATGCGATCGAGACCGCCAAAGTCATGGTGCTTGTCTTTTCCGCCAACGCCAACAATTCCGATGAGATCAAGAAGGAGATCGCGCTGGCGAGCCAGCGCAAACTCACCGTCGTGCCGATCCGCATCGAAGATGCGACACCGAGCAAGGCTTTCCGCTACGAATTGGTCACGCGCAACTGGATCGATTGCTTCCCCGATTGGAACCAGGGCATGCAAACGCTGGTGCGGCGCGTGTCTTCGATCGTCAACGAGGCCAAGCCGCTCGAGGATATGCCCCCGCCGCGCCCGCAGCCCAAGCCGCGTCTTCAACCGGCGTGGATCGCTGCCGCGGCCGGTGTCGTCCTCGTCGCTGGCGCCGCCGCCTATGGTCTGTGGCCGCGGCCGCCGGTGACCGTCGCGATCACTCATCACGAGGCTGGCGGCAACGTCAGCGGCCTGAATGCGGCGCTTTCGCCGGCAGAATCGGCCGCGGATACGATCGATAACAAAGCCGCCGCCAATAAGAGCGCTGCGGCCGGCGGCGACAGGGCGGATAGCGGCCGTGCGGCGCCCATGCCGGGGCCGGCACCCGCCGTTTCCGCGGCGAAACCAACGCCCATCGCGGTCGCCGATACCCAAGGCGATAAGACCGCCGCAGGCGACAATGGATCGGCGGGCAATCGTCCGGCGCCGTCACCGATGCCCGCGCCTGTTGTTCCCGCCCCGAGACCGGCACCGGTCTCACCCGCCGCCGCGCCGAAGAAGACCCAGGTCGCAGCGCTTGGCCCGGTCGTGCCTGTCCAGGCGATTGCTCCGTCCGCCAAGCCAATCTCGCGCAAACCCGTTCCGGCCGAATCCGCCGCGCCGGTCATCGGCACCAAACCGCCCCCCTACGATGTCGCGACGCCGGGCGGGCAGATCTTTCAAGAGTGCAAGGATTGCCCGCAGATGGTGGTTGTGCCGCGCGGCACGGCAATTTTGGGATCGCCGTCGGGCGAGCCGGGGCGGCAGTCGAACGAAACCGCGCCGCATAGCGTGACGATCGACAAGCCTTTTGCCGTCGGCCGCTATGCGGTGACCTTCGATCAATGGGATGCCTGCGTCGCCGACGGCGGCTGCAACGGCTATAAGCCCGACGACAACGGCTTCGGCCGCGGCAAGCGGCCGGTCATCTTCGTTTCGTGGAATGATGCCAATGCCTATGTCAATTGGCTCAAACGCAAGACCGGACAGCCCTATCGCTTGCTGAGCGAATCGGAGTGGGAATATGCGGCACGCGGCTGCACCAAAGCTGACTGTCCCGAGACGCCCTTCTGGTTCGGCGACATCGCGCCCGACCTGGCGAATTACGATTCGCGCTATTCTTACGAAGGCAGCCCGAAGGCGGATCACGTCGTCGAAACGGTGCCGGTCGATCGCGGCAAGCCCGATCCGTTCGGGCTCACCAATATGCTGGGCAATGTCCAGCAATGGGTCGAGGATTGCTGGAATGCCGATTTGGCGGCGCCGCCGGCCGACGGCAGTGCCGTGCTCAGCGGCGATTGCGCCGACCGGGTGATCCGCGGCGGCTCCTATTCCGACAAGCCCGACGCCCTGCGCGCCTCGGCCCGGGCTTGGGACGCTGCCGACGATCGGGAATCGCCAAATATCGGCATACGCGTTGCACGCACGCTTGCGCCGGGACGATAAACAGACAAAGTTGATTTTCGACGGGCGGCAAATTGAGAGGTTCGTGATGTTGCAATTGCGAATGAGCCGGGCCGCCTGGGCGTTGGTGTTTTTTGGGCTGGCCAGTCTATGCACGCTCGCTTCGGCGGGCGGCGCGCAGGCGGAGACGCGCCGCGCCTTCGTTCTCGGCGTCCAGCGCTACGCCGACCCCAATATCCAGAGCCTGACCCGCTCGGACGCCGATGCCGAGGACATTGCCGGCGATCTGGAGGATCTCGGTTTCGACAAGAAGAACATCACAGTCGCGACCGATCTGCGGACAAAAGAAGATTTCGACAAGAAATTCCAAGCCTTTCTCAAGACGATCGAAGAGGGCGATGACGTCTTCTTCTTCTTCTCCGGCCACGGCCTGGGGGTCGAGGCGACCGGAACGAATTATCTGCTGCTCGGCAATCTGAAGAGCCTCAAGACCTATACGCGCGCGCAATTGCTCGAGGCCGACCGGCGCGACGATATTATCGCGCTGAAAATGCCGTCCTTCGAAGGCCAATACGAGACCGACGAAATTCCGAAAGACGGCGTTTCGGCATCGGACATCATCCAGCAGATTGCCCAGAAGAAGCCCAAGGTCGCCTTCATCGTTCTCGATGCCTGCCGTTCCTTGCCGCCGGCGACGACCGATATCCGCACCCTCAAGCGCAGCGACACGTCCGGCAGCCGCCTGCTGCCCGATACCGATCTGCCGAACGGTTTTCTCGTGCTTTATTCGGCCTCGTTCGGGGAGACGGCGATCGAGAGCTTCGGCCCCGGCGACAAACGGCGGAATTCTTTGTTCACCGAAGTGCTGCGCCAGGAGATGCAGCGGCCCGGCCAGACGCTGCCGCAACTCGCCGATCGCGCCAGGCTTGTCGTGCGCGCCTATGCCGCCAAGGGCGGCTTCCAGCAGGACCCGGAACAATTCGATAATCTTGCGGGCGCCGGCGATTTCACCCTGGTCGGCTCGGTCGGCGCCGAGCGTTTCACCCTTTCGCAGCAGCAATGCGAGGGGGCTCAGGAGGATTGGGAACAGGTCAGCCAGCGGCCGACCCGCGATGCGCTCGTACGCCACCGTCGGCGCTTTCACGATTGCCCGACGGCCGAACTTGCCCGCCGCGCCCTCGTCAATCTGATCAGCTCGCCGGGCGATAGTTCGGTGATCGCGATGCCGCTCAATCGCAATATCGACGATTGCGATCGCTTCGCCGCCGCCGATATCGATACGGCGCGGCCGCCGGAAGTGCCGGGCATCGCGCTCGGCAAGATCGACGTCGATGCGGCCATCCCGGCCTGTCAAAAATCGATCGTCCGCAGCCCGCGCATCGCCCGCTTCCTATATAATTATGGGCGTGCCGAGGAGGCAGCAGCCAATGCGATGCGGCCGGACGATCCGGCCCGGCAGGAGAAGCTGCTCGCGGCGCACGCGGCCTTCAAGGACGCGGCCGATCGCGGCTATGTCGCGGCCCTCTACAGCCTTGCGACGCTTTACGATTACACCGAATCCGCGGATCAGGATCAGGATCAGGCCAACAAGGCTTTGATCAAGGCGGCGAACCAGGATTTTCCTGCCGCAATGTATGAGCTTGGCCTGCGCTATAAAAAGGGCCTGTTCGGCATCCAGGCGGATTTCGCGCAAGCCTATGATTGGATGGCCAAGGCCGCCGAAGCGGGCTCCGTCGGTGCGATGGTCGATGTGGCGGAATCGCTTTGGTATGGGCAAGGGGTCAGCCCCAATCCACGGCGGGCCGTCGAATGGGCAGAACGCGCCGCCGACGCCGGCTCCGTCGATGCCAAAGTCGATCTCGGGCTCTTCTATTTCTGGGGCTATAAGATCGTGAACGACAACGGCGATGTCGACGACGCCAAAAGCGTATTGTCCGACGATTCGCTGGCGCTGCTGTGGTTCGGCCGTGCGGCGCAAGCCAACAATGCACAGGCGCAATATTATCTCGCGCTGATGATGGAAGCCGGTGACGGCCTGCCCATCGCCCAGCCGGAGATTGCGGCGCGCTATTACCGGCTCGCCGCGCATGGCGGCTACGAAGACGCCGAGATCGATCTTGCCGAGCGGCTGCGGTCCGGCCGCATCCTGGTCAATCCGGAGAATGGCGAGAACGAAGCCGTCGATCTGTTGGCGCGCGCGCTCAGCCAAGGCTCGGCCCGTGCGGCGTCCTATCTCGCGGAAATCTACCGCAACGGCGAATTCGGCAAACGCAAAGATCCCTTGAAGGCCATGCAATACGCCTATCAGGCGATCAAGCTCTCGGTCGAAGCCGATCCGACCACGGAGGACGGCGATCCGTTCTTCGAAATCGACGCCGGGATTCTGCTCGCCGAAATGGCCGTCAACGGAGAGGCCAACGATATCAACGGCCATTCCTTGCTCAATCCGGACGAGATCGACCGGCTGCAAAAGTTCTACGGCACGGTCAACCCCGACGTCCGCAAGGTCGAGGTCCGCAAGCTCGAGGTACCGCTCGGCTGCAACGGCTATTACAGCCGCTATGGCACGCTTTGGGTCTGGGATTGGGGCCGCAAGGAATCGCCGACCGAGCCGCAGTTCCGCAGCATCGAACGCCAGACAGGCTGCTACGACAATGAAACGCTCCGCCGCACGCTCATCGCCAGCTTCCTGCTGGCGCGGAAAACCAAGGTTCCCTTTGCCGATCTGATCTATCAGCAGATCAAGGAAGCGCGGGAAACCGTCGACAATACCACCGCGAATTCCCGGCATCGCCATCGCTATTGAGGGCGATGCCGCGGTTGAAGACACAAAGGTCAAGGTATAAAATACCCCGGATT
Organism: uncultured Methylovirgula sp.; assembly: GCF_947646745.1. Taxonomy (NCBI): domain Bacteria; kingdom Pseudomonadati; phylum Pseudomonadota; class Alphaproteobacteria; order Hyphomicrobiales; family Beijerinckiaceae; genus Methylovirgula; species uncultured Methylovirgula sp. Next base: position 48,733 of record NZ_CANSHK010000018.1, read on the forward strand.
ATACTTGCGCGGTTAGGGAGAGTTCCATGGCTGCACAGCGAGCAAATCTTTTGAGAACGTCCTGTCTTGTTGCCGCATGTACGTTTGCGGCGAGCCTTTTTGTCGCCGGCGAGCCGACGCCGGCGCAGGCGCAATTCGGCTTCTTTCGTCAATTTTTTGGCGGCGGCGGTGGCCGGCACCGCTCGCATCATGCGCGCCATCATCATGCGCCCACAGGCGGCAACACCGACGAAGATCAGGATTCGTCTTCGTCGGCACCATCCGAGGCCGATTCGACGCGCGAACTCGCCAAGCTCGCGCCTCCGGCGCGCGAGCAAATGGCCTTGCTCAAGAATGTCAATGCCAGCGATTCGCTCGGCGCGGTCGGATCTTCCGACGATCAAAATGGTTCGGGCAATACCGCGAGCAACGATGCCGATCGCGATTATACGACCATGGTCGATCAGCTCATCCAGACGCTCAAGTCGCGTTTGGGCGATTCCGACCGCGAAGGTGATGTGACCGAGACTGCGGTCATGGACGCGCTGACCGAAGCGATCTTGCAGGCCAAATTGGAACGGTTCGAGACCTTCATCGGCGAGAATTGGTCGGCCGAGCGCTTGCGCGGCATGATCGTCAAACGCGTCACCGATGAACTCGGCGGTCTCTTCGAGGGCAACAACCGCGGTGCCGTTTCGATGGCCGATCTCAACATGATGATCAAGAAGGCGGCGCGCGAGGTCTATTCGCGCCTGTTCGAGACGTCGGAACTGCTCGCCTCGAATCGCAGCGCCACGCTCTTCGTGCAGCGGCTCTACCAAGCCCGCGGCGATCTCGTGAAGGGGGACGTCCGCGAGGATACCGAGGAATTGCTGCTGAAGGCGTCTTCGGATGGAGTTTCGCATTTCCAGGATGCGTTCAACCGTGCCGATCATCCCTATACGCTGATCTATCGCGCGCAGCGGATCATTTTCGATTGTCTGTCCCAGAGCGTCGAATCGATCACCGAATCGGGCGCCGGCATGGCCTCGACGGCGGAGATCGAAAAGCGTCTGATCGACACCGATCAGAAGCAATGCACGAAATGGGTATCGAGCCAGATGATCGGGGCCGACGGCGGCCTGAAGAAGCAGGAGCCGATGCCGCTGCGCGTCATCTGGACGTCGGGCGGGCCGCAGGAAGACCCGAGCATGTACGGGCACGCGTCGGATCAGAGCTGATCACAAGCTGATCTCATCGGGCGGCGCGCCGAGGTGCGCGACCCCCCTATCGCCCGACGGAGATCGATGGCGTCAGGGGTTGGCGCGTCTCCGGCACGGCCTGAATTGTCACGATCTCGTTCAGCAAGGCAAAATTTGCCTTCGAGACGAGATCGTCATTATCGATCCAATACCAGATGCCGCGTTTGTTGACCGAGACATAGGCATTCTCCGGCGCACTGGCGCTTTGCTCGATGATGATGAAGGCGCGGTGCGTGTCGCGCCAGATCGCGCGGGTGCGGATATCTTGATCGATGCGCGGAAAAAGCGCGTCGGTGAGATAGGTGCTCCACATGACGTCGACTTCATCCTGGGTGAGGTGCGGCGGATTGAAGTAGAAGATATTGGCATTGATCCGGCAGGGCGCCGCACTGTTGAGCGCGCGGATTTGCGCCGCCTCCTGCGGCGACGCGAAATGGATGGCATCGACTTCGCCTTCCTTCAAGGCGCCGATGGCGGATCGGGTGGTAAAGAAGAAATTCGGCGAGGCGGCGCCGCGCAGCGTAATCACATTCGCCGCCGATCGCGGATAAAGCTGGCGCAGGCCGTTCCAAAGCTTGGCAACCGTGGCCTCCGGCGCCCGTGCCTGATCCATGAAGGGACAATCGGACCCGGCGATGCCGCCGCCAGGATGCAGGGCGGCGTTGTGGAGGATGACGTTCAAATTCTGCTTCGGCGCGTCATCGCCGCCGCCGCGCAATCCGTCCGCCATGCCGGAATGGCCGCGCCCGTGCCCGCCGGCGACGTCCTCGACATCGGCGGCGAGAACGATCGCACCGAATTGGTCGAGCAGCACCATGCGGTCTTGCGCGACGAAATTGTCCATATAGCCTGGCGCCAGCCGATCGACTGAAAATTCCAGCACGTCAGCGAGGCCGAAATCGGAATTGAACATGCGCACGATCGATTCCGGCGCGATCGGCGAGGAGACCTGCTGAATCAGCGGATAGCCTTGTACCGGCGCGTAACGAACGAGAGCGGAATCGCCGTATGTGAAGGTGCCGGAAATCGCGCCGACTTGGCCGGCGATCGTTCCGGCGGTGGTGGAGCGCACGCCCGGCTGTGCGCCGATGCCGGCAAGCCCTCCGTTGACGCCGGTGTTGAAGGAAACCGTCGCATCGGCTTCGGAAACGTCGATGAAATTGGGCGTCTCGTAATTCTTCGCCCTGACGATATTCAGCAATAATTGTTCGGACGACGTGTCGTGAATGACTTCATTGTAAAATGTGCGGCTCGCCGTGATGGAAGGCGGCCCTGTCAGGGACCCGCAGCCCGACATCAGGCACACGCCGGCCAGTGCCATCCAGCCGTTTTTCCGCATAGCACCCCCCGCTATACGCACCGCGAACGTAGCCATTCACATGAGCGTTGACGCGAATTTGAGTCAATGGCGCAGCACGCTTTGTCGCTGCTTGTTGCAAATCTGCATCGCGACGAAAGGTCGGGTCCGAGCGGTGGCCGTCTGCGCCTTGTTTGCCGATTGCGGCCGTGGCACAACATGGCCAAGCTGAACCGTTGCTAGCGGTTCGCGCGGCGGGTTCCAGTGCTCAATTGCGGTGAAGACCGATGTCGCTTTCACCTGAACCCCGTGCTCAGGCCAATGCAGCGGCCAAGCCGCGACTGGCGTTTCGCGTCGGCGTGACCGGCGCGCGGGCCCTGCGCGCCGACCGGCTTGGCGATCTCAGCGTCAAGGTCAGCGCCGTGCTGCAGCAGATCCGCAGCGAGATGACCGCCCTTGCCGGTCAACCGGCGCTCGCCTGGTCCTATGCGCGCGAGGGCGACGCGTTGCAGCCGCCGCTTTTGCGGATCATTTCGCCGCTTGCTCTCGGCGCCGATCGGCTTGTCGCCAAGGAGGCCTTGGCGCTCGGCTACCAGCTGAATGTGCCGATGCCGTTTTCGCGCGAAGAATACGAGCGGGATTTTCGGCCGCCGGACAGTCCCGCCACGGCGGAGACGGACGATCTCAACGAGTTTCGCGGGCTTTTCGCGCAGGCCGGGGACGATTGGATTGCGCTTGATGGTGATCACCAGACGGCCGAAGCCGCCTATGAGGCGGTCGGCGATTTCGTCGTGCGCAACAGCGACATCGTCATCGCCATTTGGGATGGCGGCCAGGGCAACGGGCGTGGCGGCACAAGGGATATTGTCCATTTTGCCGCCAAGGCCGGGGTGCCGGTCTGGTGGATCCATGCGACGCAAGCCGTCGCGCCGCGGTGGATCGCCGATATCCAGGACTTGCGTGATCCGCTGATCACGGCAAAGCCGGAAGACAAGCTCAGTGCTTATCTGCGCCAGCAAATCCCGCCGCCGAAGCCGATTTTGCGGCAACGCCATTCGTGGCTCGATGCTTTGACGTTCCCGCCGGCTGCAGCCGATGACCCGGCCGGCGATTATTTCGCCGAGGCGCCGTTGCCGTCCTACGGCGTGTGGAAGCTCTATAGCCGCATGATGTTCATGGCATCGGGCTGTAAGCCGCCTTGGACACCGCCGGTGAAGCCGCAAAACGAGCCGGGCGCTTACTGGTTTCAATTCTATGCACCCGCGGATGCCCGCGCCGGCGAATACGCGGCGCGCTATCGTTCGAGCTATGTCTGGGTCTTCATTCTCACCACCGGCTCGCTGTTGTTCGGCGCGCTCGCCAGCATGTTCCATGGACGCGAGGGCAGCCTTTTTTCGATCTTCGGTTTCGCCGTGAGCGGCCGGCTGGCCGTTATATTTTTCGCCGTGGCTGAACTTGTCGCCCTTCTGACCATCGTGGCGATCGCCCGCATGGCCTTGCGCAACGACTGGCATGTGCGTTCGATCGAATATCGCCTGCTTGCCGAGCTCTGCCGCAAGCAGCAGGTGCTGGCGCCGCTCGGCCGTGCTTTGTCCTTCGGCGCAGTCCAGCAGCTTGCGGCGCTGATGCGGGATGCCGAGGCGGTGTCGTCGGCGCCGGACCACGCCGGCGGATCCAAGCTTGCCGCGGAGAGCGACCGGTCAGGCTGGGTGAGCTGGCTGTTTCGCGCCTACCAGCGCGCAGCCCTCCTGCCGCGCGGGACGATCGCCCATTTGCTGCCGGGCGTCCGCAATCATGATGTGCTGCAGGATCTCGTCGACGAACAATTGGAATATCACAGCGGGCGCGCCAAGATGGCCGCCGGCGCGGCGAAATTCTTCGAACATAATGGTGAGCGCATCTTCGGCATTGTCGTCGTCTGCGTCTTTTTCAAAATCCTGCTGTCGTTGCGTGCGAGCACGCCGCTGACGCCGCTGGACGATTGGGTGACGGCGAGCCTCGGTCTTCTCGGCATTATCCTGCCGGCGCTTTCGGCGGCGGCGGTCGGCATCGGCAGCTACGCGGAATGGCAGCTTTTGGCCGAAGAATCGAACCATATGCTCGATCTGCTGAAATTGGCGAAACAGCGGATCGACCGCATCAATTTGAAGCGTCCCCTGGCCTCGCAGGATCTCGGTGCCGAAGCCGATGCCGTCGCATCGCTGATGCTGCAGGATCTGGAGGGTTGGCAACGGCTGTTCCGCGTTAAAATCATCGAGACGCAATGAGCGACGAAGCTTCCCCTTTGGATGTCGGGGCGGCGCTTGATCAAGTTTTTGCCGATCTCGCGGCCAACGAACCGGAGCCAGGGATCGCCGCGCGTCTGCGGGTCATCGAAGTGCCCTGCCTGGCGTTGCCGCATACCCGCGCCCGCTACCTCAATGCCCGCGGCTTGGTGATGAACCGCATGGGCCAGCGCAGCGAAGCGCTCGGCGACCTGCTCGAATCCTCTGCGCTTTACGCGCAAATCGGCGATGCGGCGGGCGCCGCACAAATTCTGCGGGCGATCGCGCTTGTCCATGCCTGGCGCAGCGATGCGCGCGAATCCGCGCTCGCCCTTCTGCGCGCGATCAGCGAGGCGAGCGAGGACCGGATCAATGTCGCCCTGGCTCTGTTCGAAGCCGGCCGGCTCGAGGTCGAGATCGGGCGGCCGCGCGACGCCTGTCGCTTCTTCGAACGGGGGCTTGCCATCGGTGGTGATGCGCCGCCGGCGCTTGAGAGCGACCGCGCCCGGATCGGCGCGCTGCAAGCGCTCGTCGCAGCCGGCGATATGGCAGGCGCGCAAGCCGCTGCGGCGCATTTGAATCTCGCGCGTCTCGCGACATCGCGGCTGCAGCATCTGGCGCGGATCGAAGCCGCGCGGATCGCCTTAGCGCAAAATGATTTCGCCGCGGCGGATGCCATTCTGGCCGAGATCCGCGCCGGCCTGCCGCCGGACTGCGAGAAATTCGAGCATGTCGAATATGCGCATGTCGAGGCCGAATCTCTCTTTGCGCGCCAATCCTTCGCCGAGGCGTTGAAGACAATCGGCACGGTCATCGCCCGTTATGGCGACGACAATCTGCCGGGGCGCGAGATTGCCGGGCGCCTGTTGGAGAGCCAGATTTTCGATGCGCTCGATCGTTCCGAAGAGGCCGACCGCACCTTGGCGGCGGCACTGCGGCGCGCCGTTGCGGCTAATCTGCCAGGCCACGCCGATGCGGTGCGCGAGCGGCTTGCCGCGCGCGGCCGCGCCCAGAATGTCTGGGCGCCGGGGCTTTCTGTGGCGTCGTCCACTCTCAGTTCCGCCGATCGCTTCGTCCGCCGCCGGCCGCTCGGGGCGGGCGGCTTCGGTTCGGTCAGCCGCGCCTATGATCTCGAGCTCGGCACCGAGGTCGCGCTGAAGACACTCCGCTTGAAAGCGCTGTACGACGGCGCTGTGCTCGCTGAGCGGCGCCGCGCGGCAGAGATGGAGGTCGCTGCCGCCTCGCGCGTTCAGCATCCGGGTGTCGGGCGGGTCTATGGGCTGTTGGACGAGCCTGATGGCGATGCGCTGCTGGCGCGCGAACTGGTCGAAGGCCCGACCTTGCGCGAAGCGATGCAAAGTAAGCTGCATCTCGCCGAGAAGATCGGCCTCTTGGCGCAACTGGCACATTGCCTGGCGGCGATCCACGCGGCCGGGATCGTGCATCGCGACCTGAAACCGGAGAATGTCGTCCTGCGCGACGGCATCTCGCCGGTCATCATCGATTTCGGCATCAGCGCCATCGGCCATGTCTGGCAAAGCAAGGATGCGCCGAAGACGCTGAATTACGCCGCCCCGGAACAGAAAAAGGCCGGCTGGGCGGATGCGCGCAGCGACATCTATGCGATGGGCGTCATCGCCTATGAGGTTTTGCTTGGGCGCCTGCCGCCGCCGATGCCCGGGGGATTTGCGTCATTCTTTGATGCGCGCGTCAAGGCCATCGGCGGCGATTTGCGCAGCGGCGGCGTCGCCGCCGATGTTGCGGGGCTCATCGCCGCAATGCTGGCCGCGTCGCCGCGCCGCCGGCCGCAAGCGGCGCGCGACATTGCGCTTCTCCTGCAGGCGGCGCTCGCAGACCTGCGGACGGCGTGAGCGCCCTATCGCGGCGCCCGTCGATTTTGCTAGAACGCGACCATGGCTGAAGCAGAACGGCACCGGGGAACCGACCTTTGCTGACGATCAAGCATGCCGAGGGACCGCTGGCCGGCCAGGAGCAGACGATCTCCGACGATCTGGCGCAAATCACCATCGGTCGCGATCCCGACCGCTGCCAGATCGTCTATCCGCCCGATTGCACAATCGTCGGACGCGTACATTGCGCCTTGCTGCGTCAGCCGTCCGGCGATTGGGCCATCGAGCTTTACGGCGATCATTATGCCGAAGTCGACGGCGAGCCAGTCGACACGCGTCGCGCCATTCCGAATGGCGCCAAAATCCGCCTCGGCCGCCACGATGGGCCAAGTTTCACCGCGAATGTCGCGCGCGATGCGGCAAGCCCCGACCTCGGTCTCACCGGCGCGCAGCAAAAGCAGATTTCGGTGCGCCGTCTCGTGCGCCGTGACGTGCGAATCGCCTTGGGCGTCGCTGTCTTGGCTGTTGTCGCTGCCGTCGGCACGCTGATCTACAACAAGATCGAAAGCGACCGGATTCGCCAGCGGCTCGACCGTTCGGCTTTCCTCGTCGAGATCCGGCATCGCCCCGACGGTTGTCCCGACTGGGATGCAACCGCTTGGCCGGTCGGGCGCGATTTGCTGGTCACCAACGCCCATGTCGTCGATGAGGCCGGCAGCGGCACGATGCTGGTGCGCGCGCCCGGTCCCGCCGGCAAGGAATACGAGGTCATCGGGAGCGTGCTGCATCCGGGCTACAAGGCGTTCACCGCTTTCGTCCGCGCGCAGGACCTCGTCAAATGGGATGCCGGGCAAATCGAGACGCCGCCGACTGGGCTCGCCTATGATGTCGCGCTTCTGCGCGTCAAAGGCCCGTTGCCGGAGGATTCGATCCTGCCGCTCGCGACGCAGAGCGAACTGCAATCGCTTTGGAAGGGGATGCAAATCCAAAGCGAGGGCTATCCCAGCCAGAATGTTGCAGGTTCGAGTGTGCTCGGCTGCGGCGCGACGCCGAAATACCGGGCCGGGGTGATCGAAAGCTTGACCGACTATTTTTCCTCGGCAGAGCAGGATCCCAAAGAAACGCTGCTGGTGATGCATAATATCCCGATCACCTGCGGGGCGAGCGGCAGCCCGGTCGTCGGCGAGGATGGCAAAGTCATTGCCGTGATCAGCGCCTTCAGTTCGACCGGTGGTCAGTGCGCGCCGAGCGCGGTGCTGATCAATTATGCCCAGCGTGCCGATATCGTCGCCGATCTCATCGATGGCCGCGCCGCGGATGCGCTTGCCCGCGACCGCGCCTATTGGCAATCGCAATTGACCATGCTGCATGCTGCCGGCTACGAGCCGGGCAACAAAATCTATATTCCCCTGATCCTGCAAGCCGACAAGAGGAATACCGGCATCGGGGCCGATGCCGAGCCGGCGCTCGACCTGCGCGCGCCGGGCGTTCTCTTGGCGGATGCGAAGTCGGGTGCCGCGACGGGTGTGACGCCGCTGTCCCTCTCCGCCGGCCAGCATTACGTGATCATCGCCTACGCGGAAGGCGAAACGCCCATCGCGCTGACCTTACGCGACAAAAGCGGCGGCGCCGTCGCATTCACCGATCCGCTCTCGGCAAACAGCGTCTGGTATCCGTCGCTGACTTTCGCGCCCGTCGCAAGCGGCCCATATCAGGCCGTCGTCAGCGGCACGGCCGCAGGGACCAAATATATCCTGCGTCTCTATCGCTGGGCGGAGGCCCCGTCAGCCGAAACGCATCGATAGGTTGAACTATTGCGGCGCGTTGCTCAGGCCGGGATCGGCCGCCGACGTTGCGTCCGTCGGCCAGGGACGCGCGCTTTGCCCTGATTTGCCGTCGCTTTGCGTCGGTGCGACGGGGCTTTCCTGCGGCTGCTTGTCGGTCGATGTGCTCGCCGACACGCTGGTGCCGCTCTGCGTGGTTTGGGCTTGGCTGGCCGCCGGAAGGAAAAGAAGAGCGAAAGCTGCGGCCGCAAGTACAGGGGCCGCACGCCGAGGAAAAGAAAATCTGTTGCGCATGAAATGATCCAACAATCTCGTTGTGCTGCCCTCTAGCTGGCATTCGACCCGGCGCCCGTCAAGGCCGCGGCGCGCCGAAACGCGGCCGTCGCGCGCAAATCGTGGGCCGGGCCGAACGGCCCCGTCACCGTTGACGCACTCTCGTCTTACTTTGCCTGTTACGTCGCGTTGCTTTCTTGAGCCTCGCAGGAGTTTCAATGCGATTTCTCCCTTACCTATTCGCGACATTGCTAGTATCGGCGCCGGCAGTTGATTATGCCCGCGCCCAATCGACGGATTGCGCCGTGACCGGCATCAGTTCGGAAGATGCGCCGCCGCCTTTGCCCGATTATGACCAGCCGCCAGTTCCGGGGCCCGATTACGTTTGGACGCCGGGTTATTGGGCTTGGAACAATGTCGATTACTATTGGGTGCCCGGCACTTGGGTCGAACCGCCTCGAACTGGCCTCTTATGGACGCCGCCTTATTGGGGCTTTGTCGACGGCGCCTATGTCTTCCATCGCGGCTATTGGGGCCCGCATGTCGGTTTTTATGGCGGCGTCGCCTATGGATACGGCTACACGGGGGAGGGCTTCGAAGGCGGCCGCTGGGATCATGGCGCCTTTTATTACAACCGCTCGGTCACAAATCTGAACGGCGCGCGGATCACCAACGTCTATAACAAGACGGTCATCATCAATAACAACACGCGCATCAGCTATAATGGAGGCCGCGCCGGCCTCACGGTGAAGCCGACGCCGGCGCAAGAGGCGGCGGCGCGCGAACCGCATGTGCCGCCGACCCGCATGCAGACCGAGCACTTGCGCGCGGCGAGCGTGAACGGATCCGGCTTTGCTTCGGCAAACCACGGGCGCCCCGCCGTCGCCGCGACGCCGCGGCCCGGCGATTTCACCGGTCCGGGCGCGATGCCGGCGCGCATCGACGAACGCAAAGAGCATGAAATGGGAATGCCCGGTCAGGCGCCAGGCATGGAAAAGCCGGGCATGGAAAAACCAGGCATGGAAAAGCCCGCGGCGGCAATGCCGGCGATGCCCGAACACGGTGGAATGCCAGGCAAACCCCCACAAGGCGGCATGCCGGGCGTCGCCGTCAATCCCGGCCAGGCTACGCGGCCCGGCGAAGACAAGCGGCTTCGTGAACATGCGCCGGGCGTGATGGAAGGCGCCCCCGGGGGGATGCGCATGAACGAAAACACCCATGCCAAACCGGCGGCGGAACGTCCCCGGCCGGAGGCGCGTAAGCCGCCCGAACGGCCGAATGCGCCTCGCGCGGGCGCCGCCATGCACGGCGGGTTCAGCGGTGGCGGCGCGCCCATGCGCCACG